>JBBRJR010000161.1:0-5857 GCA_038218865.1 Kapaibacterium sp. (SeqCode)
TTTATTGAAATATAAGTAATTATCAATTCGCAATTCGATTAAAGGTGATAATTCAATTATTTCAACTATATCCTTTATTTCTTCGGCAAAAACGCTTATGCAAAGTTTTGCGTTAGAATTCTTATACATTCTGTTTCCAACATTTCTATATTAAATTCTTGCGTAACTGCTGTTCCGATAGAGCTTAGCAAGATTAGTTTTATATTATTTCCCGTTCGCTTTTTATCACTGAACAGCTTTTTGGAAATCAAGTCAATATTTATGCTAACTTCAGCAGTCGGCAATATATTAAGAAAGGATTTTATTATCAAGTAATCATCGTAATTTAATAGTTTATAGTGATATGACAGATACGCAGCGTACTTCATACCAATTAATACTGATATACCGTGTGGCAAGTTGTATTCACTTTCTATTATATGCCCGAATGTATGACCGAAATTCAAAGTATTTCTGATTCCGGCATCTTGTTCATCTTTGATAACTATTTCGGACTTTTTAAATATAGCGTTGTAAATAATTGATAAATCAATATCTTTGTCGATTACACTTCCTTTTGCCGCTAAGGAATAAAATAGCTTGCTGTCAGAAACCAAAGCTATTTTTATAAGTTCAGCATACCCAGAATGAAACTCTTCCTGAGGCAAAGTGTCTAAGAATCTTTTATTGATATAAATAGTTTGAGGATGATAAAAAGTACCTATCATGTTCTTGACATTATTGAAATTTACTGCCGTTTTGCCACCAACCGAGGCATCTATCATAGAGAGCAACGTAGTTGGAACAAATGAATGTCTCAAGCCACGCATATAAATACTTGCTATATATCCGGTTAAGTCGCAGACGGCACCTCCGCCAAAAGCTACCAACTCAATCGACCTATCTACATTATTTTCTAATAACTTGTTTATTACAATATTAACCATTTCAGTTGTTTTGCACTTATCACCTATCGGGACTTCAATAACATTAAAACCAACAAGTAAATCAGGATATAAATCCTTCAAGTTTTTATCGGTAATAATTATAATATCCTTTTTGGGATAGTATTTTTCAAAACTAAAGTTTTCATCAAAATTAATCGACGTTGTTGTATTTTTAAAATGAATTTCAATTTGACTATTCATCCAATAATTCCTTTATGGTGTTGGGCAAAATGGCTTGCTCGCCATCAATTAATGCTTTTTCAGGTTTATTGTGGCATTCGATAATCAATCCGTCAGCACCGGCAGCAAGTGCTGCTTTAGCTATAGGAAGTACATATTTTGCAACGCCAGTAGAATGCGATGGATCGAAAATAACGGGCAGTTCAGTTCTTTCTTTAAGCTCCAAAATAGCGCCAATATCTGGAGAAAAACGCTGCTTTGAATCAATTTGCTCAAAAGTGCGAATGCCCCTCAAGCAGAGCACAACATTTTCGTTGCCCTCGTTACGTATATAATCAGCAGCATGCAAAAATTCTCCGAGGGTAGCCGCAAATCCGCGTTTTAAAATAACTGGCTTTTTGTCCTGCGACGATATTTTTCCGACTTTTCGGAGAAATCCGTAGCTCGACATATTTCTACTGCCAATTTGAATCACATCAATTTTCTCGTAATTTTCCTCGAGCTGATCGGCGTCTAATACTTCAGTAACGGTGAACATGTGATTGTTGCAAGCTGAGTCCAAAAGATAATCTATTCCTTCAGCACCCAGCCCTTGAAATGAATTTGGAGATGTGCGTGGCTTAAATCCGCCTCCTCGAAGGAATCTAACGCCAATACGGGATAAATCAAGGGCAATTTCTTCAATTTGAGTACGGGATTCGACAACGCAGGGTCCGGCGATAATTATCGGTCTTAACTTCAAAAGTTCTATAGCAGTTAGCGCAGTGTTTTTCTGTTTGAAATTATTTTTAGAAATGGAAAAAACTGCTCGAAAGAGCTTTTCTATTTTGTAGGCGTCGATTTCGTTTTTATACTCGTTGGCAAGCCTATCGATTATTTTTTGTTCTCGCGAGAAATCATCAACTGCGAAATTATTTTTGACTTTAAGGCTAATGATATCATTTGAAATACCCAATCTTTTGGCAAAAAGCCCTACAAGTTCGCTATCTAATTCATCTATTTGTTGCCGTAATATTTTAATATCGTCATTCATTACAATTTTCTGTAAAACAAATAATAACGTTTATATTACTAAAATATGATTTTATCCAAATATCTTAGAAAGCGCGAGTGAAATTCTTTCGACAGCAATTAGCTCTATGTCGAACTTTTTCAATATTTTACTTTGCGAGCCGAAGGGAATTATTACGCTCGAAAAGCCTAATTTTTGTGCTTCGGAAATTCTTTGCTCAATCGACGAAACAGAACGCACCTCGCCAGTCAAGCCTATTTCACCGATGATGACCGAGCGCATATTGACAGGCGCATCCTTGAATGAACTGACGAGAGCGGCAGCAATAGCCAAATCCTCCGATGAATCGTTAAGATAAACGCCGCCGGCAATGTTGATAAATACGTCTTGATGAGAAAACGGAATGCCAATTCGCTTTTCTAAAACAGCGAGAATCATCTGCAAGCGTCGTAAATCAAAGCCGTTGGAAGTGCGCTGCGGCATGCCGAAGCTCGAAGGGGTAACCAATGCCTGCACTTCAAGTAAAATTGGACGAGTGCCTTCGAGGCTCGCTGCGATGGCTATGCCTGACTCATCATGATTACGTCCCGTCAAAAATATTTCCGAAGGATTGCTAACCTCTGCTAAGCCTTTTTCTACCATTTCAAATATGCCAATCTCATTTGTCGAACCAAAGCGATTTTTGAGGGCTCGCAGTATTCGATATGAATATGTCTTTTCGCCTTCGAATTGCAAAACGGTATCAACGAGGTGTTCTAAAATTTTTGGTCCAGCGAGGGAGCCTTCCTTATTTACATGCCCAACTAAAAAGATTGCTTTATCTGTTTTTTTCGCCGTTTGCATAAAAAGTGCAGCGCACTCGCGTACTTGCGTAATAGTGCCGGGCGTTGAATCAATTTTATCGGAATAAACTGACTGGATTGAATCGATAATTATCACGGCGGAATCGCTGAATTCAATGGCATGGTTTATAGCTTCGGCATTGGTTTCGGCAAGTATAAGCATATCCGGGTGGATGCCTTCTATCCGCATAGCACGGTATTTAATTTGCTGATATGACTCTTCGCCCGTAACGTAAAGCGGTGAGAAATCCCGCAATTTGCCACACATTTGAAGCATAAGCGTGGATTTGCCTATGCCCGGATCGCCACCGACTAGTACGAGCGAGCCGGGTATAATCCCGCCGCCTAAGACGCGGTCAAGTTCCGCGATATTAGTCATTATCCGATATTGGTCTTGCGTTTCAATGTCTTTGAGCTTTCGAGTTTCAGCTGTGCGCTTATTTGAGTGAGAAGTTTGTTTACTTCGAGTAGTGTCTATGCCTTCCTCGAAGGAATTCCACTCTTGGCAACTTGGACAATGCCCTATCCATCGCGGGGATTTGTATCCGCAATTTTTGCATTCGTAGATTACTTTCTGTTTCATATTTTTAGATTATTCCTTATTACTCGGCTGCAAATTAAATGACAAAGCTACTGTAAAAACAAAACTCGCGGGATAAAAAATTATTTTGTCATCAAGCTTAGACGAATAATTTTCCAAATGTTTTTTTATTCCTTTGAATATATCAATATATCTGAAGGAATAATTGTAATCAAATTCAAAAACAATACTGCCCAGAAATTTTGAATTAGGATATTCATCGAAGCCTAATTCGATGCCAGAATAAATTCTCATTTGCGGCGAAACTGACCAAGCCGAATATCTATCGCCGGTTATGCGTTTGTCTTTACTGTAAGTAGAGCTTACTATTTCTTTCCAAACAATATTCGACAAATTTGCTCCCAACCCGCCACCGATATACGATCTGAACTGCTTATCGTAGGGCATAAATTCAGCCAACACAAGCACTGGGAATGAATTTATTTTTAAATCCTGAGTCAAGTTACGAGTAATATTAGCACCGACTTCCCAAAAGCTGTCGAAAAAACTTGAATTGGCAAAATTTGCAGAAATGCCCATTCTCAAATCTTCTGTCATCCACGTTTTATAATTTATAGATAAGTTAGGCGCCGAGCTAAGCAAAACATCATTTCCACCAATTTCATTTTTGTATAAATTTACAAATTCATCGGAAGACGAGCTAAAGGGGAACCCCATCCCGACAATTAGAATCGGTTTATATTTAAACTCGGAGTATTTATCCAATACAATTTGGGATTCAAGCGACTGCCAGCAAAACAAAGCGACAATCAAATATATTATCTTTTTTACCATATCATTTTAATAATTTTCATTCTTTCGTTTCGCAAATTAATAAAAACGAAAATAGTTTGCAAATATCGCAATATAGAAGACGTCTTTCTAAATTAAACAACTACGTAATTATATAATTATGCAAAATATGCAATTCAAATTGAATTATAAAATTTTTATTTATTTATTTATTTGCGGCTTTCAATTCTTCGGCATGATCGATCTTTTTTCGCAAACTTCAACGCCAATACAAATTGAAACATTAAGCGATGTCAATTCTTTGAATAATAATGCTGGACTTGACAGTAGCAAAACCGTCTCAATTACTGACACCACAAAAGCAAAGTCGGACGATTTATATATGTCGAAATCGCCAACGGGGGCTTTGGTTCGCTCGCTTATTATTCCCGGCTGGGGGCAATACTACGTAGAGTCTTATTGGAAAGCTCCGATTTTCATCTTGGGTGCAGGCACTCTCGTCTATTTCATAGCGAGCAATCATTCTGAATTTGTTAAATATAACGATAAATACAACGGGCTGGCGGATAAAAATACTATCGAAGGATTGAATCTAAAAAGTAAAAAAGAATTTTACCGCGATAATCGAGATATGTCGGCTTTTTATCTTTTGGCAGTTTATGCTTTGTCGGCAGTCGATGCTTACGTCGATGCTCATCTTTTTGATTTCAATGTCGATGACAATTTAAGCCTTAATTTTTCACCGAATCGCAATGGTTTAGCATTAAATTTAAATTACATAATAAAATAATAGTAAGACAAAATAGTTTTAATAATTTTAAAATTTGTTTGGCGGAGAATTCATGAATATTCGTACTCAAAAAGAAGCCGAAAGAATACAAAAAGCACGGCATCAGAAAATATATCAGAAATTATTGGATGAAGATACATCGATAGTTATCACCGATCCTTTGGAAAATGACATGGTTTTGAATATGGGACCGCAACACCCAGCCACGCACGGCGTTTTGAGGGTACTTTTGCGGCTCGATGGCGAAACGGTCATTAATTGCATTCCCGAGCTGGGATATTTGCACCGCGGCTATGAGAAATTAGCCGAAAACGTAACTTTCCATGAATTTATCCCGCACACAGACAGATTAGATTACCTGTCCCCTATGTCCAACAACGTTGCTGTAGCCTTAGCAATAGAAAATGCTTTAGGCATAGAAGCGCCGCCCCGTGCGCAATGGGTTCGCGTTTTGGTTTCCGAGCTGGCGAGAATTTCTTCGCACCTAATGGCAATGGGTTCAACTTGCATGGATGCGGGAGCCTTGACACTACTTTTGTGGACATTTACCGAAAGAGAAAAACTTTACGATATATTTGAACTAATCTGCGGCGCTCGCTTTACCACAAGCTATTCGCGGATTGGCGGCGTAGCCAACGACATACCGCCTGAGGCATTTGCAAAAATGAAAACTTGGCTCGATGCCTTCCCCGCCGAGCTCGAATACTCCGAAAAGCTCGTCGCTCGCAACAGAATATTTTTAGACCGCGTTTCAGGAGTTTGCCACATGCCGCT
>JBBRJR010000162.1:0-5841 GCA_038218865.1 Kapaibacterium sp. (SeqCode)
TGTTCTGATTTGCCCCTACGAAAAGGGCGAACACATAGGTTCGCCCCTACAAGCCGCTGATAACGCAAGGGCACGGCATGGCGTGTACCTACAAACGCTCCGATTTGCTGATTGGATATATATCTCCGCTAAACCAATATATTATGATTGGCTACTCACGAAAAAACAATTTACTTTTTGGTTCGTTTACTTGTAAAATGTAACATATTAGAATAATAAGTGCAAGTAAAAACACAAATATCGAGAGAAAAAGGCATGAAGAACACACTAAAATATTTTGTTCTCTCCGCCTTGTTTTTTGTTTCCGCAATCTCTCTTTCGGCTCAATTCCTATCGCTCACCGAGCAATCCCGCTACTATGCAGATAGATACAAGATGCTTTGTGCGGACGATAAAATTACAGATAATTTCGGCAATGGCTTCGAGGCACTTTACGGTACGCGAAATATGAGGCCCATACTGCATGGCGTTGCCTATCGCGGCGGTGCTAATAATTTTTATCATGAGAATAATAAGCGAGACAACCATAATCCGCTGCCCCAAGATGGCTTAACGAATCTTTGCCTCGAAGGGTTTACCGATGCCGTTTATCTTTATTCGACAAATTTCAAAGACGCTCCTAAATCGATTGACACAGCCAAAAAGCATTTGGAATATCTCCAAATCTCTGGCAATTCCCGAAAGGAAATTAAAGATATTATGGGCATGGTCTATAAAGTAATAATGCGAGAAATCAAAGGACCGCTATATTTCCACTGCTGGAACGGCTGGCACCAATCCGGCTATGTCTCGGCTTCGATATTGAAACAATTTTGCAGTTACAGCGACGACGAAGCTTATGCTTATTGGCTTCGCAATACTGACGGCGTAAACAAAGGCTACGAATCCGTGAAAAGCAAAGTCAAATCATTCAAACCATTCGATGAATATAAAATTCCCAAGGAAATTCAAGAAGAAATATGTCCTTGCCAAAAGCGTAAATAATTTTACTTTGTTTCAATTTATTAAATTTTCGATATATATTAATTTCGTTTAAAAAAATATTTTTTGGAAAACTCAATAGAATTTTGAAAACTCAATAGAATAGAGTAATTTTGTAGTTTAATTGTAATCAATATAAAATTATAGTATATAAAAATTATAGAAATTTGGAGAAAATATGTCTTTCGTTCCCAATACAGATAAAGAACGCCAAGAAATGCTTGAAGCAATCGGCGTCAGTTCCTTCGATGAATTAATTGGCGCTATCCCGCAATCCATTCGCTTAAAAGGTGATTTGAATTTAGCCGACGCCCTTTCTGAATACGAAGCGGTGAAATTGCTCGACGGCTTTGCTCGACGAAACGTAACTCCGGCAACTCATGTTTGCTTTATGGGCGGCGGCGCTTACGACCATTTTATCCCGTCAATAGTCGGCTCAATTACCGAACGTCCTGAATTTAAAACAGCTTACACGCCTTACCAAGCGGAAGTTTCGCAAGGCACGCTGCAAGCGATGTATGAATTCCAATCAATGGTAGCTGCTTTGACAGGTATGGATTTAGCGAACGCTTCGCTTTACGATGGCGGCAGCGCTCTTGCTGAAGCTTGCTTTTTGGCGACGGCACACACTCGCCGCACCGAATTTATGTACGCCGGCTCGATTAATCCGCACTATCGTGATGTTGTAAAAACTATTACTCCGGGCAGAAACCTTACGTTCCAAGAATTTGCTCTTGCGGACGGCACTTGCGACCACGATAATTTGAAAAAAAGCATTAGCGACAAAACCGCAGCCGTTATCGTTCAACAGCCTAACGCTTATGGCAATTTGGAAGATGTTCGCGAAATCGAAAAAATCGCCCACGAAGCGAAAGCGCTTTTCATAGTTATCGTAAATCCTATTTCGCTCGGCTTGCTCGAAGCTCCGGGCAATTACAATGCCGATATAGTCGTTGCCGAAGGGCAATCGCTCGGCATTTCGCTTAGTTTTGGCGGTCCTTATTTGGGACTTTTTGCTTGCAAAAACGAATTTTTGCGGAAAATTCCAGGAAGACTCTCCGGCGTAACCGAAGATTTAGACGGAAAACGTGGCTACGTGCTGACTTTGCAAACACGCGAGCAACAAATCAAACGCGAAAAAGCTACGTCGAATATTTGTACCAATCAAGGTCTTTTCATGCTTGCCGCCACGGTTTACATGGCAACTATGGGCAAAGAAGGAATCAAAGAAGTAGCTTTGCAATCAATGGAAAAAGCACACTATTTGGCAGCTGAAATTACAAAGATACCCGGCTTCAAGCTTTTGAGCGACAAGCCGTTTTTCAATGAATTTTTGGTTAAAACGCCAGTAGCTCCAGCTGAAATTGTAGAAAAAGGAGCTGCCGAAGGATTTTTGCCTGGCATCGACACATCGCGTTTCCCAAATTGCGCTGAAGGGCTTTTAATCGCAGTTACTGAAAAGCGGACAATCGAAGAGATGAACGCCTTTGTTGAATTCTTGAAGAAATATTCAAAGTAGGTAGCGGAGTCTTTAGATGAGGCTGTCTCACAAGTTATATTTTTAGGTTTTGGGCATTACAATTATGTAAAATAAACCACATAATTCTAATTTTAATAGGAACACCCCCTAGCCCCCTCTTAAAAGAGGGGGGACAAGAACTTAGAAAATGAATTTCGTAAGTTCTTATAATTTAAGTGCTCCCCGGCCCCCTCTTGTAAGAGGGGGCCGGGGAGCAGTTTAAAGATGTAAGTATCATCGCAAGGTTATTTGAACATGCGTGCCAGTCTTAAAAGCACGTCATTTGACTTATCGGGGCAGCCTCATCTAAGAAAAAAGATTAAGGTCGTAGATGATTTGAATGAGCAATGTGATGACACTTACATTTTTTGGTGGCTGAGCCTGTCGAAGTCCACTGACCCTCTCCAAAAGAGAGGGAGAAGCAAGTGGCTGCAATTTAACAGCTTACAAAACTCACATTTCAGGTTCTTGCTCCCTCTCCTTTGGAGAGGGCTGGGGAGAGGTCATATTAATATCTTTTCCTCGTGCCATTGGGGGTCGGGGGGTGTTTGAAAATCTATGTGCCAGAAGATTGCCCATGCATCATTTGTGCAGGATTTAAAACACATTTTTCACCTTATTAGGCAACCATATAATTTCAGGTTTCAAGAAAATATTTATTTCACATAATTTATAAAAAAAATGCTACAAAAATTTATATGGAGTTTAAAAAATAATCCGGGCAAGCGCTACCGGTGGCTGTTAGTTCTTGGATTTGTTGTAGTGTTCTTCTTTTTTATGTTTTCCGACCACGGCATCTATACACGCTTTTCACTTGAAAGCAAAAAGACTGAACTTTACGAAAGTATATCTCAAGAACAAAAGAATGCAGACTCTTTGCAAAAGATCATAAAAAAACTACGCACTGATACACTTGAAATAGAGCGAATAGCTCGCGAAAAGTATGGGATGATAAAGCCCGGCGAGGAAGTCTTTAGAGTTTCCGAGCCAAAAGAAAAATAAATTTCAATTCTGATTTCAAGGAGAATTTTTATGTATTTAGGCATAGACATTGGCGGAACTACCATAAAAACAGGCATTTTAACCGAAGATTACTTATTAACTGATTACACTTCCTACCCAACTAATTCTTATTTGGGACCCGAAAAGCTTCAACGTTATATTCTTGAAATCATAAATTCAATAATGCTCGAACGCAAAAATATTGATTCTATTGGCATAGGCGTGCCGGGCGTTGTGGATTTAGCAGGAAAAGTAATTCAAGCACCAAACCTCAGCGGCTGGGAAAATATCGAGTTCGGCAAATTCTTATCATCAAATCTAAAGCTACCCTTCAAACTTGAAAACGATGCCAACGCCGCCGCTTGGGCAGAGATGAAATTAGGTGCCGGCAAGTCATTTGAGAGTTTTATTTACGTAACATTAGGCACAGGCGTTGGCGGCGCAATTATTTTCGACGGTAAACTTTTTCGCGGAACCTTAGGCGGCGCCGGCGAATTTGGGCATCTGATAATTAATCCCGATGACAGAAACAGCTCTATACCTCAATATCGACAAGGCGTTTTGGAAGAATACGTTGGGCGATTAGGCATTATTCGGCTGGCTAAATATTTATTTGACAAATTCCCTGATGCCGAAATCGACACCCGAAATTTGGATGTTCATCATATAGTGGACTACGCAAATAAAGGCAATGCCATAGCGATTGAAGTATTGCAAGAAACGGGCTATTTGATTGGATTAAGTTTAGCAGGCATTATGAATATATTGGATATACCGATAGCGGTGATTGGCGGCGGGATAAGCAAATCCGGGCCCTTACTTTTCGATGCCATAAAGCAAACTGTTTCGCGGCGGGCGCTGCCATCAATTGCAACGAGATCTCAAATCCTGCAAGCCAAATTCGATAGCGAAACTGGCGTAATCGGCGCCGCTTTGTTAGGTCGGGCAAGTGTGCCGGAGGCTTCGACAAGATTGAGCCGCCAGTAGTTTTCGGTTATCAGTGAAAGGCGTTAGGCATTGGGCGTTAGACGTTGGGCTTTAGGCGTTGGGCATTGGGCGTTAGACGTTGGGAAAGAAAAATGATTTTTGAGTTTGTCCAATAAATAAAGTCCTACAATTTAGATTTAACCAGCGAAATCTGAATTTTTCTATATCGCGTAGCGATAATATTATGGTAACAATCAAATAAAAAGTAAGTTGCTTACTCCGTAGGAGTTATATATAATCGCTACGCGATAAATGTTTTTTTAATTTTTATGTGTTACCATAATTAAATTGCTAAGCGATAAGAAATATTTTCTTATTAAATGTATTTCTATCAAAACATAACTTATCGGGACATCCACAAGCGAGCAAAGCAAATAGGGGGATCGGTATTGTTTTTGGAAAATCCACTTAACCCCCTTTTAATAAAAGGGGGAAAGAAGAACCAAGAAATAAGATACTTGTAAATCATTCCAACACAATCACTTTATTCCTCCCAAAGTGGAGAGGGTCGGGGTGGGGTCAAATAGTTTTCGGTGAAAGGAAAAGTCGATGCAAATGTAAAGACACGAAATATTTTGTCTCTACTTATTGTCAGAAACGATTGTTGGCTTAAGTTGTTCTTCTTTTTTGTAATTTATGTTAAAAAATCTATTAACGAATATAACATAGTATATAATATTAATATTCAATAAAATTTCCGTAGATTTCGTGTTTGCAAAGAAAATGATTATCGAAGTAAAAGCAAGACCGAGAATCAAAATTGGATGTCGGAAATAAGAAAAAAAGCTATGAATTTTATTTTCTCCGTCATCGAAAATAACATCCGTTTTCAGCAAATATGAAATATTTAATAACATTAGCGATAGAAAGGATAGTAACGACAGATTACTAAATCGTTCAGAAAGATTTATAATATTATTAAATTGTGGCACAATTAGCTCGAAATTGAGATATATTGCTAAAAGAAAAATAATAATTAATCCTGCCAAGATTTCAAAGAACTGGCTTAATATCATTTTTTGATTTTTCATAAGAAAGACTTTTTTAGAGAGATTTTTTATTGAAAATTATCAAACGAAATGCAGCTGAGACAGCTTGCCATTTGAATTAAATATCTCTTATAATTTATATAATAATGAATTCAAAATTACATAAACTTTCCAAATTGACAAAGGTTTTTTTGAGGTTGAAACTATCCTTTCTTACAGTTTGTTGATTTACGAATAATAGCACTTTTAGGCTGCCCCGATAAGGTCAATTTTTGTGGGATATGATCAGGCAAGGATACTTGACCTACCAATAGTAAAAAGGAGTTTGTAGGGGGCTGCCCCGATAAGTCGAATGATGTGCTT
>JBBRJR010000163.1:0-5760 GCA_038218865.1 Kapaibacterium sp. (SeqCode)
AACAAATTCAAAAATATTAATATAAATAAAAATGGCGAAAGAGTAGTTTTAGAAACCTCAGGCACTCCAATTTACGATGACGCCGGCGAGTTTATCGGGTATCGCGGTGTCGATAGAGACATAACAGACCGCGAAGAAGCCGAAGAATTAGTCCGTTCCACTATCGAACGGCTCAAATCCGTTATTGAAATTACTAATAATGGCGTTTGGGAATGGAACTTAGAAACCAACGTTGCTTATTTTAGTGATAAATATTACACCATGCTTGGCTTTGAGCCTCAAGAATTTGAGTCAAATTACGAAGCTTGGACAAAATTGGTGCATCCGGATGATTTCGAGCCAACAACTAGCTTAATTAACGATCATATTAATCAAAAAATTCCTGTTTTCAATACGGAATTCCGATTTTTGACGAAAAGTGGCAAGTACAAATGGATTCATGCTGTAGGGAAAATTGTACAATATGACGAAAACAATGAGCCGCTAATTATGGTCGGAGTTCATATTGATATAGATCGTCAAAAACGCGAACAAACTGAAAAGTTAGGACTTTTGAGCTCCGCAATTAATTCAGTAACAAACGGCATAGTAATAACTAACTTCGACGGCGTTATTGAATTTGTCAATCCAGCTTTCAGTCAATTAACTTTATTTTCACGGGAAGAAGCACTCGGCAAAAAACCGAATGAATTAGTTAAGTCTGGTATGCACAACGCCGCATTTTACAGAGATATGTGGGACACCATATTAAGTGGAAAAACTTGGAGAGGGCAAGTTACCAATAAGAAAAAAAACGGAGATCTTTATACTGAAGAGTTGGACATCACGCCCGTAATAAACGATAATGGCGAGATTACGAATTTCATTGCAATTAAACAAGACATCACCCGCCAGCAAATAGTCAAAGAACAGCTTGACCAAACCAATGCCGAGCTTAAAGCTATTTATGACAATTCCCCCGTTATGATTTGCGTACTCGATAAAAATCAAAAAATAAAATATGTAAACAATGCAATTTTAGACTTTTTAAGCGTTGAGCTGAACGACTTAAAAGGCGGAAGAGTTGGCGACCTCTTCGGATGCATTAACTCAAAAGACGACCCCTTCGGTTGCGGCTTAGGGATTAATTGTCAAGAATGTAACCTAAACGAAGCTCTGAAGAACGTTCTGGCAACAGGCAAAAGCGTTAGCAATATTGAATATAAATCAATATTGAAGATAAAAGGCGAGTTAAAGGATGTTATGTTCCTTTGTTCGGTAGCGCTTATCAATACCGGCAGCGACAGTTTAACTCTTATGAATATGCTGGATATTACAGACAGAAAACGAACCGAACTCGAACTCCAAATCAGCGAAAATCGATTTCGTGCGTATATTCAAAATGCACCTTACGGAATATTTGTTGCCGATTACTCAGGTAAGATATTGGGCACAAATGAAGTATTTCCACGATTATTTTTAACAGCTGAAGAAAATATACTCAATCAAAACATTATTGATTTCGTACATAAAGATTTCGCACTTTCTATTGAAAATTTATTAGCAGAAACAAATCAAGAAAATCGCTTAGAGCAAGAATTAATTATGAAAAAAACCAACGGAGAACACTTTTGGAATTCTTTGCACTCTGCTTGGCTCAAAGATAATGAAATTCTATTCTTCTGTCAAGATATTGACCAAAGAAAACGAGCCGAAGAAGAGCAAACAAAACTGTTTGAACAGCTTCGAGTCTCAAACGATGCTTTAGAAACAGTACTCTATCAAAAAAATGCTTTGATTGAAGAATTAGAACAATCACAGTCCGATTTGAAAGAAGCTTTGGCAGCGAAAGATAAATTCTTTTCGATTATATCACATGATTTAAGAGGACCCTTCAGCGGATTTTTAGGACTTTCCGATATGATGGCTAAAGATTTGGAAGAGCTTTCTGTTAAAGATTTGAAAAAAATGTCGAAAGCTATATTCAATTCAGCGAGTTCTGTATTTAAATTATTAGATGACTTATTGCAATGGTCACGCACTCAAACTGGAAGCATTCCTTTTTCTCCTGGATTAATAGATATTTCCCATTTAGCATCGAACACGTCCTACATATTAAATGAAATGGCTTCGCAAAAAAATATTAGTTTAACCAATAGCATTCCGAGCGACACTTTGGCTTTTTGTGATGTCAATATGGTTACCACAATATTTCGCAATCTTATTACTAATGCCATTAAGTTTACACATCAGGGCGGGAAAATTGAAATTGGTTTGTTGAGTATAAATAAGAAATATATAGAAGTATTTGTCAAAGACAACGGAATTGGTATAGCTAAAGATAATATTAATAAACTATTTCGCATAGACGGACATTTTTCAATGAAGGGTACCGAAAAAGAAACTGGCTCAGGGCTGGGACTTATTCTTTGCGAGGAATTTATTGCAGTGCATAAAGGTGTATTGAGAGTAGAAAGCGAGCTCGGTATCGGCTCTACCTTTATATTCAGTCTGCCCTTTAGCGAGTTAGATTAAAACTCTTGCTCTTTCTAATGTATTACAAACAATTGTATTATTTATAATATTTTTATTTTATTATTATTTTTTTTGTGTATTATTTTTAAATTTAAAGGACATTTTTGATGGATAGGCTTGATTATATCAAACAACTTGAAACAAGAATATTCAGTCTTCAAAAATATATCTCCGATAAAGGAATTAATTTTAACTTTGAAGCTAATTCAAGTAAATCATCTCAAATTGATGAGTTACAAAATTCAAATATTTCTTTTGCTGAAACAAATGACTTTCCAATAGAGAAGTCAGATCCACTTGTTATTGATTTTGTAAATGATAACCAGCAATTTGATGATTTTGCTAATAATCATACCAGCGACTACGCAAAGAATTCTTATGAATTAGAGCAGATAATTACCTCGCTGCCAGACATTGTGTGGTCTGTTTCGTACCCTGATTTAAAGATTTCATACCTAAGCGAAACTGCTTCTGAGGTTTACGGCATTCCTATGAAAGATTTTTATTTTAATAAATATCTTTGGATAGATCATATTCATTTTGAAGACAAGAAGCTGCTTTCTGATGCAATTGAAATGGTAAAGGAAACAGGCAAAGGCGAAATAGTATATCGCGTCGTTCGTGCCGACGGGCAAATACGTTATATGCTGGATAAATCCCGCGGCGTTTTCAATAGTGCCGGTAATTTAATTAGAATACAAGGATTGGCTGTTGACATTTCGCGATTGAAGCAATCAGAATTTCTCCTCGAAAAAAGCAGTTTGCAATATCAACTGATTTTTGATTATACGTCCGACGGAGTAATAATCACAGATAAATACGGCAATATTGCCGGTTTAAATAAACGAATTTTTGATTTGTTGGGCTATAACAAGCCCGATATGCTCGGAAGAAATTTGTCTGGTTTTATTTCCACCGCCAATTATAATGTTTTCAATGATTATATCGGCAATTCTTCAGAGAAACAATCCAAACCCTTTGAAATTGTTCATAAAGATAAAAATGATAAACTGACATTTATCGAAGTGCGCGGCTCTCATTTCATTTATGAGTGCGAGAAACTTTATATTTTCATGTTAAATGACATAACGGACAGAAAAAATATCGAAGAAAAACTTGTCTCAAGTCAAAACGAACTTTTGGCAATTTATGACTCTTCACCGGTACTGATGTGCGTTGTGGACTCTAATTATGTTATTCGTAATACTAATAAAGCTTTTCAAAATCACATTGGTCAGGAAGCGTTAAGTGGTTTTTCAAAGCCCATAGGCGGAATTATCGGATGCATTAATGCACTTGATTCCTTTCAAGGCTGCGGATATCACACAAGTTGCGAGCAGTGTCTGTTGAGAGCTGCTATAATAAGTTCGTTTTCTACAGGCAATCCCCACAACAGTATTGAATTTAAAACTCAAACCTTGCGTGAAGGATTTTTAGTGAGCGAGTATTTCCTTGCTTCCACAGCTAAAATTGAAAAGCCTAATGAACATTTAGTTCTTATATCTTTGCAAGACATGACTACAAGGAAAAATATCGAAAAGGAAATGAACAAATTACTTTCTGATTTGCAGGTTACAAAGGAACTGTTAGAAGTAAATTTATATCAAAAAAATGCACTGATAGAAGAGTTGGGAAGCTCCAAAGACGAGCTGCGTGTGCTTAATGCCGAAAAAGATAAATTGACATAAAAGTATCGGACAACGGCATTGAGATTATACAAGAAATAAAAGATTTTCTCTTTAAATTAGTTAAGATAGGTGTATCGTCAATTAACTGAAAATGAAATTGGTGCCAGTTTTGGAGTCTGTTGATTTACTAATAATAGCTGTTTTGTCATTCCCGCATACGCGGGGAATCTATTGTTTATCAGTTACTTGCAAATACATGGATTCCCGCCTTCGCGGGAATGACTAGCAAATTGCGACTTAATCAACAATCTTTTAGGACATATCTTATGCAAATAATTTTTCGAGGAATATGGCAGGGAAATATGTTCAAACAGCGAACCTTTTTTAGGCAGTTGTTTCCGTGTTTCGCTGCCTCGGGGCAAGGTCGATAAATTTTGATAATTTCCATTACTATTATTTTTTTGGGCGGTGAAAATAAGATGAAAAACAAACATAATGACAATGAAATGAATAATGATGATTTAGGTGCATTTTTAAAAAACAAAGATTTACCGCAAATGTCTTTATCGCTCGACGACGATCGGCTCCGCGACGGCCTCAGGCTCGACGACGATCGGCTCCGCGACGGCCTCAGGCTCGACGATGATCGGCGCCGCGATCGCTTCGGGCTCGGCGTCGATCCCGACCGGACCCGCGGCAGCGACGGCCGCCGCAGCGACCGAGATATCGCGTCGCCGCTCGTAGGCTTCGAGCTCGGCGTCCATGTCCCAACTCGGTTCGTCGCGGACGGGGGGTGGGGGAGCAAGCGTCGCGGCCGGCTGATCCGTATCCCCGCTGATGTCGGTATCGACCGGACCTGTCAAAGCGGCGAGTCGCTGGACGGCATCGATCTCGTCCGAGTCGTGGCTCGTGCCATTCGCCCCGTTCGTGCTCGGCAAGTCGCTGCTACCGGGTTCGGCCGGTCGGGTCAGTGCCGCGAGGCGGGCCACCGTATCCAGCTCGCCACTCGGCAGGGGGGATCCGTTCGACGTCTGCGTCGCGGCCGGCTGGACCGAGTTGGGATCCGTTATGCCAGTCTGGAGGTGCGGGAATGGCGCCGGCATGATCTCGTGGCCAAGGTGGGGCGCGCAGGTCAGACAGCGAGCCTCCACTTCGTTCCAGCAGTTCGGACAGGTGTACTGCCGACACTGCATGCAGAAGTTGAAGGTCTTGTGGAACGCCTCGAGCTGGTAGGCCGTCGCCTCGCGGTCGGTATCGCTCCGGGCGGACGCCATGGCCTCGTCCATGGAGGTCGTGTCGGACATGACGAAGTTCTTCAGGCCGCGCGAGATCACCTTGACCCCCGTCAGTCGGCGTCGCGGATGGGCCGACTCGAAGGTATAGCGGGTGCCACACCGCTCACAGAACGATTCAGTCAGGATCTCGGTCATCTGGTCCCCGGGTGCGCGCGGATGTCGCTCGACCGGCATGGTCGGCTCGAGCGGGTCGAGAGTATAGCGCAGGGTTGCAAACGCCCTGCCACCCGGCGGTACTCCGTGGGATGCCCGAATCGTCCCGGTCCGGACGGTCGGGAGGCGTTCACGGAGGCCTCTGCTAGACTCCGCCACCGACCATGCCG
>JBBRJR010000164.1:0-5669 GCA_038218865.1 Kapaibacterium sp. (SeqCode)
CGGTTGTATCTACATTAAAAGCACGCACTGGCTCTAAGCCATCCCATATTAAATAATCATTACATAAATCTGCCTTTGACGGCAAAGCAAAAAGAAAAAGCAAGGGCAGCCATAAAAAATATTTCATTATCATAAATATAAATTGTTTATTTGCTAAAAATGAATTATTTTAATATACGAAAAAAATGCCAATGTGTAACATAAATCGTACGAAATTGTTATTATAAATATTTGTTTTAAATAAATTATCCGGAGAATTTACCATGCGAAGAACTATTCTTTTTAGTTTGTTTTTATTTTCGGTACTGAGCCTATTTAGTACCTCGAATGTAGAAGCCAATTTTTTCAAAGCATATTATGCAAAAACTGCCAATTACCCATTAATGGAAATGCGGTACATAGCCCGCAATAACATTGGCGAGCCAGTTACTGGTTTGACTGTCAATAACTTTGTGGTCAAGCAAAACGGCGTAGAAATTCCCACGAGTGCATTAACTTTGAACTGCAACGATACCTACGATATATTCCCTGTTAATTTAGTCTTGCTGACTGACTTTACAGGCTCCATGAACGAAACAGTAAACGACGGAGCCCGCCGCAGGGAATGGCTGCTTGAGGCTACACGCAAATTTTTAGATTCAATAAAATTGGACGAGCAATCTGAAATTGATTTAGTACCTTTTTCAACAGCAATTTTGCCAAGCTCCGGATTCAAAAAAACAAAGGAAGAAATTTTTCAATGGATGGAATTAAGTTTGCCTCCGTTTCAAGGATTGACGAATTTTAATTATCCATTTTTAAATCCCGGCGACAACGTTATTGAACTGCTGAAAAGTAAACCAAATAACATTCCTCGCATTATCATAATGATTACTGACGGCTACCACGAGCAAAAAACTGACTTCCAACGCGAAGAGATACAAAAGAGATTGCTCGAAAATAATATTATATTATTTACAATTGCCGTAGATTCTCCGAACGATCCGACTCTGTTCGATTTGCTTGACATTACGACCAACACAGGCGGACGGGCAGTCCAGCTAAGTTCGAAGACTGAATTGATAAAGTTTTACAACCTTATCGCTTGGGACATACAAGGCAAAAGAACATGCCGTTTAGAATGGAACTCAGACGGCATTTGCTCGACTGTATCTCCGATGATCGACGTTAGCGTAGAGTTAAAGCAAGATAACGAGCCTAACCAAGAATCGAATTTCGAGCTATTAATGCCAGAAGCAGGAATAAAAAGCTTGACTTCTCTGGCTGATACTATCTTACTTGGAAAAAACATTATGACTTTCAATAACACGCTGACTGCAATAAATGAGACCTTTAATATCAGCTCTGTGGACATAACTCCTGCAACCGGCGAGATAGCAACGGGCAGTTTGGATGTTTTCCCTATCACTGTGGCTGACAAACAAATGCATAATTTTACTGTTACCTATAATCCACATCCAGAATCAGTTCCAACATTATATAAAATTAAAATCAACTCAACTCCTTGCGAAACTAAAGAAATCTTTGTAGTTGCTCCTTGCGGCGGCGTAGCTCAGGAAAAACTAACGTTGGACGAAACTATCGAAGGAAACACATTCGAAAAAGCCTTCGATAATATCTTTGAAAATAATACGCCGCTCGCAATCTCGGGCAGTTTGAACATACCGACTGTGGACGCTGAATTCAGCATAATCGAAGGCAGCGGCGCCTTTACTCTTTTGCCGGGCGAAAAGCTCGCAGCTAAAATCAAATTTGCTCCACAAGCAGTTGGCATGAAAACAGCTATGTTAGAACTAAACATCGAAAACGCTGCTATTTGCGGTGCTTCTAATATAGCCTTGGAAGGCAATGCAATAGTGAATTCAGTAGAAGATGAGTTAGCAAAGCAGGGCATAACGATTAATCAAATTATGCCAAACCCGAGCGCGACAATCAGTAGCCTGTCGATACATTCAACAAAAGCAAGTAAAGTGAAAATATCATTGCAAAATGAGAACTCACAAAACGTACTTGATATATACTCAGGCGAACTTGCATTAGGCGAGAATAATTTCAGCATCAACTCATCATCTTTGCCACAAGGAGTATATTTTGCTGTTATCAATTTAGACGGCAAAACCGTTTCTCGCAAAATGATAGTAACGAGATAACCGGTGGCAGGAAACAGGTGGCAGGTAAGAAGGTTTCCAGTTCCCAGTTTCCAGTCAAACGCAGATTTTCTTAATGTAGGGACACGGCATGCCGTGTCCTTGCTGTATCAGCTGGCGGGTAACAATAGGAGGAAAGACTTTCTGTTTTCAGTGAAAGGCATTTCTGAACCGTTGATTATACTGATTATTCTGATTAAGAATGATTAAGAAATAAAACCGCTGGAGCCAGTTTTCACTTCGCAGGGGACTGTCTCATAAGTCGAAAAAAGGGGTTTTGGAAATTACAAATATGTGAAATAAACCACATGATTTCAATTTTATTTGGCAGACTTCCCGGCACTCTCTTACAAGATGGGGAGAAAGAAACGATTGCATTGCAATGACTTACGGAAGTTTTCTGCAGGTTCTTCTTTCCCCCCTTTTTTAAAAGGGGGTTTGGGGGATTTCTTCTTAAAGTCTCGAATATTTTATATTCTTAACTTAATTCTACTCTCCAAAACCCAAAAAACGACATTATCGGGGCAGTCTCTTCTGGATATAAATTGCCTTTCACCATCAACCTGCAACCTGCAACCGGAAACCTGCAACTGATGACCGGAAAATTTCTTGCCCAACCCTTTTCTTCCCTGCCTTTACCGGCAACCGGAAACTGATGACCGGATACTATTCTTACATCGGCGTCCAAACAAAGCTAAAAAACGGCACTGCCATTGGCTCCATAAAAAACGCCAGCCCGAAATCTGCCGAAAATTTTGTTCCGGCAAGCCGCAAACCAAGCATAATAAGCGAACTTGTCGGCTTATTGACATCGCTATTCCATACCTCGCCGATGAACCGCAGGTCGTTCCTATCTGAAAATTTTGTATCCAAACCCAGCCCTATGCCAAATGTGCCGTCGGGATAAATAACTGGCGTAAACTCATTCTTGTAGTGAAACAAAAAATATTCCTGACTGCCTGCCTTGTAAAATACAGTAGCCGTAACCGACGATTTATCCCCCAAATATGTACTATTAACATAGTAATGAACCAAACGGTTATCGTCATTTAGAAAAGCAAGATTGCCCCCAAAGCCGATATACAAATCCGCCGGTATATCCTCGAAGCGGACAGCATGGTAAGAGCCCTTGATATTAGCAAGCGTAATCTGTTGGTCAGGATACACAATTGGCAGAATCGTTCTGCCAACTGTAACTGACACGTATTTGGTTATGCCAACTCCAGCCATGAACAGCCCTAATTCAAAGTTGCCCAAATAATGGTCGTCGGCTATAGGCAATGCCGTAGGCAGTAGGTACACACGGCTCGAATGGCGGTAATAGTCCTCACGAAGCCGTATCTCCGCTATTTCATTTTCATAAATTATAGCATTGCCTATCATCGTTTTTAGCTTTACGCCTGTTTTTTCCTCACCTGAGATTACTTCCAAAACCGTTGCGGTCAGCACATCGCCGTTAGTCAGTCTAAAAACATACTCAATATCCTCGCTCGGCATCAAATTTTCTATATGAATTGCACCTGCAAAGGCAGGCAGAAAGCCAATTAACAACAAAAGCATGACAATTATTTTTCGCATAATTTAATTCACAATGAAAATTAATGATATTTATTCAAAAGATGAAAATACTTTAAATATATTGGATTATTTGGGGTAATTAATTTATAATAAATGAAATAATCGCAGGAGAATTAAAAATAAAAAAAACCTGCACTTTTTACAAAGTAACAGGTTTTATGTGGAGAGGGCGAGATTCGAACTCGCGGTAGAGTTTAACCCCTACGTCGGTTTAGCAAACCGGTGCCTTCAGCCACTCGGCCACCTCTCCCCGTGAATTGTCCTCAATTCAAGATACAAATTTACACTTTTTTTTTCGGACAATCAAACAATTTTTATCGTCGTCGGAAATATTTTTTTTGTTAGTTACAAAATATTCCCGAGGAAGATTTAACAGCCGAAATTATTTTCCTCTATACGGAATACCGTTTATAATCCAATCTTTGGCAGGCGTTCCAAGTGTATAGTGATCAAAGAATTCCTTCATCTTTGTAGCGTAATCCAGCTTATTTTGATACCTTCCGGGCCAATGCGGTTCGTTCTCATATTGTAAAAATATCAAATTTTTCCCAAAACGACGATAAGCCATATAAAGTTCAATGCTTTGTTGCCACGGCACTGCCTCATCAATGTCGCCGTGCATTACAAGTATCGGGGTATTTGCTTTGTTTACATGGAAAAGCGGTGAGTTCAGCAGGTAATTATCCAGCGAATCCCAAAGTGTGCCGCCGATGCGGCTTTGCTGAGCTTCGTATTGGAATTGCCGCGTCAGACCAGATTCTAAGCGGATTTGCCCATAAGCACTTGTCATATTAGCAACCGGAGCGCCCGCAACTGCGGCTTTGAAAAAGTCCGTCTGCGTTACGATGTACGCCGTTTGGTAAGCTGACCACGAATGCCCTTGTATGCAAAACTTGTCTTTATCGCCAATTCCCATTTCGATAAGCTTATTTGAACCGGTCATAATTGCGTCTAGCGCGTCGGGACCGGGTGTTCCGTTGTAGTATTTTATATCGGGCAAAAACATAACATAACCGGCTGAATTATATACTTGCGGTACGGGTCTATGGTTTATCATCGGCGTATTAAAATTATACGTCCTATCGGAAAATCTTTCATAGAAATAAACATAAACGGGATAACGCTTTTTGGGGTTGTAATTATGCGGCTTAATAATATAGCCGTCCAATGAATCGCCGCGAGAATTAGCCCAGCGAACGATTTCAGTCGTTCCCCATTGGTAATCCTTCACTTGCGGATTGACGTCAGATATTTTTTTAGCGTTCGTTAATTCAGCATTTTGAGCCACCCACCAATCAGGATATTCCTCGTAAGATTCACGCGTAAAGTAATAAGTCGGCGAAAATTCAGCTTTCGCTATCAAATAAAACTTCTTATCGCCTTGTTGGAGTAAGTTCGGAGCAGAAGGATTATTAAGATTTGTCGAATAAAGCCACTGCACCTTTGTAAAATTGTTATAACCTTGTAAGAGCAAAGTATCTTCGCTTGTATAGTATTTTTTCTCTTTATCCAAATTCCGCAGCCTGAAAGAAACTAAACTTTTCCTGCCCGCAAAATTTGTTATATTTTTCGGTCCTTGCGAGCCGTCCAATGTGAACATCCAAATATCAAATTTATCATAAACGAGAGCTTTTTTGCCCTCTTCTGCCCAGCCTGCAAAGCCATAACTCGGGATACTCATTGGCATGTCGAAGTCTATATCGTAGAATTCTTCTTTCATATTTGCATTTAGCTGTGATTTTTTGCCCGTTGTATTTTCGAAAGCGTACCATTGTTTATCTTTATAGTAAACAATATATTTACCATCGGGAGATATATTGGCGGATTCTTCTACCTTCGGTTCAATTAATCTTTTGCCACCTGATTTCAAATCAATGGAGTAAACATCATACAATTCGCCATACCACGTTTTTTCTTTCATGTAATTATAATCAGAATATGCTG
>JBBRJR010000165.1:0-5579 GCA_038218865.1 Kapaibacterium sp. (SeqCode)
CCAAAGCTCCCATTAAGTGGGCGGAGTGGTTTATGTTGTCTTGTGCATTTCTTTCTGCATAAAAGCACCACGCCAAATAAAGCAATCCGAATATCGGAGCTGGGATCGGGATGGGCAAAGGGAAAATCATAAGTTTACTCATCGGAAAATATAAAATAGCCGAAAATAAAATACCTGAAATAGCGCCCGAGGCGCCCAGCGACCTATACGACGGATTGTCCTTATGCTTGAAAAGCGACAAAATATCGCTCGCAATCATTGAGCCGAAGTAAATCACAGCGAATTTCATACCGCCGATTGCCGCTTCCAATTGAAATGCAAAAAAGTAAAATGTGAACATGTTAAATAGCAAATGCGTTAAATCGGCGTGTACGAAGCCGCTCGTTATAATAGTGTACCACTTGTTTTCACGCCACACCTCAAAGGGCGAAAGCATAAGTCGATAAAGTAAGCTCGGGTTAGCATACATCGTGTATAAACTCAAAGCCACAGTAGTTATTAATATTACAATTGCCACTGGCGTTGTTTCAAACATATTTTATTCCAAAAATTTTAATTTTTAATAATAATATATGACGGTAAAGACTTGCGATTATGATTTTTTGTTTTTTTCTGCATATCTCAGGTGGCAGGTAGAAGTTAAATGTTGAATGTTGAAAAGTTGAAATGTTGAAAAGGTGTGGGCACTGATAAGGAACGCTTTTACACGTTGCCTGAGCGTAGTCGAAGGCTACAGAAATAATACACCTCACCCCAGCCCTCTCCAAAAATGGAGAGGGAGGAAAGAAATGGTTTTTGTCCCCTATCGAGAGGGGTCGGGGTGTGTTCTTAAAAAGGGCGAACAGCCGTTCGCCCCTAAAGCCCAGAGCCATTCACCGGCAACAAAATAACCTCTCCACGACCCACTCTTACAAGAGAGGGAGAAAGAAACGCTTGCATTACATTAACTTACGAGTATTGTATAGAAGTTTTTCTTTTCTCCTTTTTTAAAAGGGGGTTTGGGAGATTTCTTCTTAGATTCTCAATTATTTTAAATGCTTACCTTCATGTATTCTCAAAAATACAAAAAATGAGCTTATCGGGGCAACCTCATCGACATCATTGTTCTATACTCCGAAGGAGTTAAATATCAGTAGGAAAAGGCAGTTATTTTGCTTTTTTATTAGATGTGGCACACCTTCGACGTGTGCCACAACTGGATAATACCTGCCTTTACTGAAAACTGAGAACCGCCTACTTTTTAAAAAAAAATACTTTAAAAAAAAATAATTTTCATATTCTTTCTTCTTAATTTAAAATTAATCATATAAAATTAATAAACAAAAGGTGCATTATGAAAAAATATTGGTATTTATCATTGGCATTGATCCCAATTATTGCTGTAGCTTGCAAAAGCAATAAAGAGGATCTGCCGGTCGTTCCGCACGTGGATATAGAAAAATACTTAGGCAAATGGTACGAAATAGCTCGGCTACCTAATAGGTTTGAAAAAGGGCTGATTTGCTGCACAGCGGACTATTCATTGAATTTGGACGGCTCTGTAAAAGTTATTAATACAGGCGTCAAGGAAAGCGACGGCTCTGTCAATCAGGCTACAGGCAAGGCAACCATCCCCGATAAAAATGAACCCGCCAAGCTCGATGTTAGCTTTTTCTGGCCCTTTAAAGCCGATTATTGGATAATTGATTTAAGTGAAGATTACGAGTGGGCAGCGGTAGGAGCGCCTGACAGGGAAACATTTTGGATTTTGGCACGTGAAAAGTCACTGCCGCCAGAAAGAATGCAAAGTATTTTAAACAAAGCTCACAGGTTAGGATTCGACACAACAAAACTAATTTTTACGCCGCAAAATTGCTAAGAAACAGGCTATTGGGCTGTGGGCATTGGGGAAGAATCGTTTCCAGTTTCCAGTTTCCAGCTTTCGATGAAAAGTGATGACTGGTGCAGATGAGGCTATCTCACAAGTCTTGTTTTCGGTTGATATGGTCAAGCAAGGATGCTTGACCTACCCGTATTTAAAGGATTTAGTAGGACAAGCATTCTTGCTTGTCATTAATTTATTACTTCTGAGACGGCTTCTCGGGAGGTGTTTAATAATGTAAGTATCAAGAAATAGTTCTTTTGACCTCTGTGCCTGTCTTAAAAACACGTTTTTTACATTATGAGATTCACCCATTTGCACCAATTCTGCCTGCCAACTGCCAACTCGAAACCTTTCTTCCCCACATCCCTAAGCCTGATGCCTTCTGCCCAATGCTCAATATTAACCATAATCTATTAACTTTTGTTCAGTTCATCTGCTTATTACCCTTCGGCATATTATTTGCCGTTTTTGCTTTTTGTTTATAAATTTAGTCGAAAATACTATGTTACCAATGGATGATACTTTATATAATACAACAAATCAAAACGACATGCCTCGTGCAATCAATGATATGAAATCAAAGTTACTTCGTGAGCTTGACGTTTGGTATTTCTATGAAAATGAACTAAAACAAAGGATTATTTTCGATTACGAAAATGCGTTTGGCGATCTGGAAGAGGAAATCGAAGAGAAAAACCGTGCAGCTGACCATTTGGAGAAAAGAATCGAGTTATTAAAGTTGAAAAAATCTCGTGGCGAGCGGTTTACTTCGACGAGCCTAAAGCTCGTAAACGCACTTGCTGAAAGGCAGTACGAACGCCGCGCTCGGCAGAGCGATATGCATACCCAACCCCATACTTTTAATGTTCCTCCAATCAATAAGAATTTTGCTGAAAACATAGTTTTCCAAGAAGATGACAAAGAGGATTTGACGAAAATTTACCGCAATTTGGTTAAAATTCTCCATCCGGACGCCAAAGGCGATACCGAAGACTTTCGCCGATTTTGGGACAAATTGCAATTTGCTTGGCGCGAGCGCAACGGCGATGTTTTGCAAATGCTGAATTTGAGCTTGCAAGAAGCGCCGAAAGCTGCGGCTAATCCCAGCCAAACAGTGAAAAAAGATACTTTCGCAAGGCTGCAACAAAGTCTCGAAAAGCAGGAAACGACGCTAAAAGCACTTAAAGAAAGCGAACCATTTATTTACGAGGCGAAGCTGAAAAATAAATTGTGGGTTCGCCGCCGTCGAGAATTCTTAAAAAACAAACTATTCCTACTTGATAAGCGGATAAACCACTCAAAAAGAGTAATAAATATTTTGTCTGGCGCTAAAGTAGAAGGATAATGAGTTTTGCGAGAGCGGGTGGGCGTTGGGCTGTAGGCGTTAGGGAAGAATCGTTTCCAGTTTCCAGATTACAGTTTCCAGATTACAGATTTCGATGAAAAGTGATGACTGGTGCAGATGAGGCTATCTCACAAGTCTTGTTTTCGGTTGATGTGGTCAAGCAAGGATGCTTGACCTACCCGTATTTGAAGGAATTAGTAGTACAGGCATTCTTGTCTGTCATTTATTTATTACTTACGATACAGCCTCTCGGGAGAGAAGTTCTTCCAATTGTCCTACCCCCAAAAAAATAATTTTAATTTTCTTGCGTTATTAATTAATATTTAATTTCACATACAAGGAGGTTCAAATGTTCAAAACAGTATTGTCATGGATAATCGCTATCGCTGTAGCAATTTTAGCAATATATTTATTTTTCGTATTAGTCGGCTGGGCGTTTAAAATGGTATTTTGGCTGATAGGGCTCGCCTTAGTCGCAGTTATTGCTATTCCTCTTTATTTTTATATAAGTAAAAAATTGCTCAAATGAAACCACATTTAAAGACTTTGGTTAGTTGGATTTTAGGTTTTGCAATTTCTACAATCTTCGTTCGAGTGATAATTACAATGCTCGTCGGTAGGTTTGATTCATCTCTTTGGGGATATCTTATTATCCCCATTGCGCTTTTTGCTGTTCCGTTTTATATTATAGTAAAAAAAAATATTTTGAAATAGGAAATTTATGAAAAAATTCGGTTTTTTCCTTGTATTGCTGCTTGCGGCGTCTTTTTGCGCTACAGCTCAAACGGTGCCAAATTCTTACACAATTGATTTAGCTCGTACGTTTAGTAAAGAATTATTCGACAGAAACGGCGTTCCCTACCTCTCGCCGATGGTCAAAGCAGTAAACGCCACGAGTAACGCTCGATTTTACAATTCGGCTTACGTACCCCGCAAGGTAAAGAAACCGTATTTTAGGATTGGCTTGCACGGCATGACGGGCTTCATCAATCCTGATGACAAGTCATTTTCACCTGAGATGCCGTCAGAAAAGTTTGACTACACCAAGCTCTCGCAATTCGGCGATATAAATTTAAATATAATCGATCCAAGTAAATCAGTGGTAAATATACGCGATACGGCGGGCTTGGTTAATTACCTTTTCAAAACTCTGCTCTATACGGGCATAGAAACGGGGCAAATCCAAACGCCCGCAACGGCTTCCTCTATTTTGGGCAAGGACACGACGCATTTGAGAATAGACAACAATGTACTTAAATCATTGGCGCAAACACATCCGATATATCAATTTTTGCCTAAATCAATGCAGGACACGTTAGTAAGCATTATGGGCAGCGTGCCGTCTTTCTATACATTGCCTGCTGGTGGAGATATAAATACAATCATTGCCGGCGTACCACAATTTGAAATTGGCTCGCTTTACGGGACAGAGCTGCTTTTGCGGTTTATTCCGCCCGTCGATTTGGGCACTTATATTGGCGATTTTGCTTTTTGGGGCATTGGCATAAAGCATAGCCTTTCGCAATATTTTTATGAAGAATACGATGACGAGGAAAGCGATTACCAAGGGAATAGTTCTACGCGAAGAAACGCCGCACCATTTGATTTGGCGGCGCAAATTGTTTATCAAGGTACACAATTAAATAATAAAATCGGCGTAACGAATGCAGATTTAAGTGCAACTGCTTCGATTTGGAGTGTGAATATACATTTCAGCAAAACTTTTGAAGATATAATTGATATTTATTCTGGATTTTCGTATAATTATTTGCAAATAAATTCAAAATTCAAATATTTTTTGCCGGTCGAAACTCAATACGCTTTGGGATTGCTACGCGGCGAGCTGAGCGATCCGAACGACCCGAACAGCGTAGTTGTTTTGCCACCGGAGCCGCCGCTTTATCCGGGCGACACCAATCCGCAGACGTCAAAAATATCGTTAGACAATTCAAATGTCCAATGGACATTCGGAGCGAGCAAATCAATAGGACCTATTACCATTTTCTTGGATTACAACGTAAGCCAATTCAATATAATCAGTGGCGGCTTGGAGTATGTGTTTTAATAGGGGGGGGGTTATTTTTCAGTAGATGCAATACTAATTACTTTCTCTCGGAATTCCCTGAAATCAGCTCTTGGAGTAAATAAATCACCAGCTATTGACGATAATTTATTTTTAGAAACTCTTATCGCTTCATCGGATTCGTCAATGCCAATCCATTGCCTGCCGTTTTGATTTGCTGCTTTTAAAGTAGTGCCAGAGCCGCAGAAACAATCTAAAACTATACTTCCCGGGTTTGAAGAAGTTTTTATAATCATATCCAACAAGTCACTGTTTTTCTCAGTAGGATATAGCGGATATTGGGGATC
>JBBRJR010000166.1:0-5577 GCA_038218865.1 Kapaibacterium sp. (SeqCode)
ATGCCCTCATCTGCAGAAGTGCAGGCAAATGGAGTAGAGCTGGGCAATATGCAAGCGCTGCTGCTAAAGAAAATCGAAGAGCTGACGTTGCATTTAATTGAACTTAAAAAAGAAAATGAAGAAATTAAGAAAATATTGAAGGAGAAATAAAAATGAAAACGAAAATGATATTAATATTGATATTACTTAAAGTCTTGTCTGCCTGTGATAATAGTACCAAAAACAATGATGATGGAAGCCCATACGCAGGAGAACCACTATTTCCTGGAAACTATTTGTTTATTCATCCGGATACAATAGACTTAATAGATAACGACACTATTTCTATTTTAATCAATATGAAGCAACAACCTTTTAAATTGAAAGGAACATTGCGTATAGCCATTGGTGGACTTAAAAGTAGTGAGCCTACACTAAAGCTGATTTATCCAGTAGTTACGACAATAGATGATACGAATATTTCTAGTAATAGATCGCGTTTCATAATAAACGTTGATTTCAGTAATAATAAAGATACATTTTATGAATTGAAATTAGTCGTTGATTCAGTATGGGCAGAAAAGAGCCATTTAATAAGCTATGGGGTTGGTATTGAAACAAACTTGACGATAGATTCAATTTTTATTGATGCAGATTATTTATATTTCCCAGGAGAGTTAGGGAAGGAATTACCACCGGTTCCTATTCCTGAAAAAAGGTGGTATAATTGTAGCTTTGAGGGTTTAAACCATCCTGACCATGATTTATTACTGAGTTACTTTTTCTATCAGAATTATTCGTATCGCAATTCAGTGTTTTACTTTAGAAGAAGGAGGTAGATATGAATAAATTAATTTTAGAAATTATTTTATTATCGTTGATAACATCTTTATCTGTTGATGCACATCAGTCAAAAGAGAATTCTTTTGAAGTAGTAAATTATGAGATAATAAAATCAGAAAATCATTTTGTGATTGATTTCTCGATTAGAGCTAAAGTAAAGGGAAGGTATTTTATACGAATTAAGGCACCTTCAGCTATGCAAATAAATGACAATCCTCTACTTGATTCTTCACAGAATATGTTAATAAACCAAAGCGTAAGTAAGGCTTGGAATTTTTCAATTCCAAGGAGCGGGAAGTATTTTATTCCTATTGAAATAGTTGTGAGACCGGATAATTACGAATCAAATTATTCATATTATAGTGTACGAACACTTTACTTTGAAGTAATAGACAGCACAATAACAAAAAGTCACTTCAACATTGACAGCAATGATTATAAGATGCCAATCATTACTATGGGAGAAACTCGACCTATAATATTAGAATATCATAAGTCAGAAAAGGTAAATATGGTTTTACAAACACCCATAACTGTGCAAATTTCAGGAAATATTGGTTATAACAACTCAAATCATAACAGGTTTTATGGAGTACCTGTAAGAGTATGGCTTGACTGGGATTATGATGACAACTCCAACACAGGATATACGCCTTATTTCTGGAGTAATAACAATGAACAGGACAGGCATATTGGTTGGGACGATGCAGACATGGATGGGAATTTCTCTTTTTCATTTACGTTCAATTCAAACTTAGATGCTAATCGAATAGCTGATAATATTAGAATTTATGCAAGTAATGGTAATTTAGCATGTTCAGCCTATTCTGGGCAGATTATTCCAACAATTTTTCCTACACTAAATATTTCTCAAGCAACAAATTTAGTGCAATTTACAGATGAAGAAGTATTCACAGTAGAGAATATGGGTGCAGCAATACGAAATCTTACAAAAGCATGGATTTTTACAAAAGAAAAATTCAATGTTACGCTGGATCCGATTTTATTCAGAATTATAGATGACGATGGACCCAAAGCATATTACACACCATCAATATTTCAGATAACATTTGATGATTACTACCCTGATGCGGGTGTTTCATTTCATGAATATGGTCATTATTCTCATCATCGCGCTGATGATGATTTTCCAAGTGGTTTTTGCCCATCTTCGCATTGGTTTACAAAAGAAACAAATGACGATTGTGCAAATGGAAAAGAATATCAAAATTGTTTGCACTTTGAGTGTTTGAATTATTATTCGGAATTTGGCTACACACAGCTAATTTCATTTGATTTCAAGAAAGGAGTAGGCATTGTGAAAATTGAAGCAGAAATGAGAGATGCTTCAATGAATAAGGTAGAAAGTCTATCGTATCTGGAAGAGCTTGTATCCTATACAGTTAAATAAATTTAAAAATATAAACTACTTTTGACATTATTAATCGCCTCATCTACAATCGGTTATCTGTTTAAAGATTGTTTCATTCGTAATGAAATATCGTAAACATGTAGCCGATTTTATTTAATAAAAAATATTGAATTTGTCAATCCGTCATAAGTTTTTGTATAGTTGTGTTTTTATTGATTATAACGAAAAGGACAAATATGGAAGAAAATCAGGCAAGAGAAGAAACAAGATACGAATTCAAAGCCGAAATGAAGCAATTGCTTAATTTGATTATACATTCTCTTTATACACATCCGGAAGTTTTTTTGAGAGAATTAATCTCGAACTCTTCCGATGCACTTAATAAACTTAGATTCCTAAGGCTTACCGACCCCAACATTCTCGACAGCGACGAAGAGTTGAAAATAACAATTTCGCAAGACCAAGAAAATCTTCTTTTTACAATCGAAGATACAGGCATTGGCATGACAAAGAACGAACTTGTAAGCCAAATTGGTACAATTGCCAGCTCCGGTACTATGAATTTCCTTAAGAATCTGAAAGAATCCAAGCAAAGTCTAGATGCTAATTTAATTGGACAGTTCGGCGTCGGCTTCTATTCAGTTTTTATGGTTACCGATGAAGTAACTGTCGAGACGCGCTCAGCTAATTTGAGCAGCCAAGCTTGGAAATGGGTCTCAACAGGACAAGATGATTTTACAATCTCGCCGAGCGAAAAAACCACTCGTGGCACTCGTATTTCATTTAAATTAAAAGAAGAATATAAAGAATTTGCCGAAGATTGGAAGGTGAAATCCATTCTTAACAAATACTCTAATTTTGTGGACTTCCCAATTTATTTGGGCGGCGAAAAAGTAAATCAGGTAACGGCTATTTGGCAAAAAAAACGTGATGACATAAGCGAAGAGGAACTTTTTGATTTTTATAAATATATATCTAACGATTATCAAAAGCCATTAGGCGAGATCATTTTGAATATCGAAGGAAATATAAATTTCAAAGCAATTTTGTTTATTCCCGAAACGCGGTCGGATTCAATGTTCCGAGACACGACCGAAAAAACGTTACATTTATATTCAAATAGAGTATTTATTCAGGACGATGCAAAAGAGCTTTTGCCAGAGTATTTACGATTTATCAAAGGCGTCGTCGATACCGAAGATTTGCCGCTGAATGTATCGCGCGAAGTAACTCAGTCCTCGCCATTTATGACCAAAATAAAAAATGTAATCGTGGGTAAAGTTCTCTCCCAGCTCGAAGAATGGGCAGATAAAGATGATGAAAAGTACATGAAGTTTTTCCGAACGTTTGGCTCTGTGTTTAAATTAGGCGTCAATGCTGATTATTCAAATAAATCTCGAATAGTTGAGCTGTTGAGATTTGAATCCTCCAAAAAGGGAAAAAATGAATTCACTTCGCTCAATGGTTATTTATCTCGCATGAAGGATACGCAAAAAGAGATATTTTATATTTCGGGTTCTCATGTTGATTTGATAGAAAAAAATCCAAATCTTGAATATTTCAAGAAAAACGACATCGAAGTACTTTATCTAACAGATCCCGTCGATATATTTACCGTTCCTTATATAGGTGAATATGACGGAAAGCCACTTGTATCAACTGATAAAGCTGATATTGATATTAAAAAAGACGAGAAAACTTCTGATATTGGCGATGATATAAAGAATAAATTAATTGAGCGATTTAAGCAGGTTCTGCAAGATAAGGTAGAAGACGTAGTAGCTTCTTCGCGTTTGGTTGACTCGCCTGCAACTCTTGTAGTGGGCAAGCAGGGGATGGATCCTCAGATGGAAAAAATGATGCAAATGATTGACAAGGATTTCGTTGCATCCAAAAGAATATTAGAGATTAATTTAGACCATAAATTGATTTCCAATATTTCGAAAATTTTAGAATCCGACCCAAAAGACATGATTATCGAAAATTCGATTAATCAAATTTTAGAGTCATGTTTACTTATCGAAGGATATATGAAAAATCCGAATGATTTCGTTAGGAGAATGACCGATTTTATGACAAAAGCGACAGAAAAATAAATAATTTGTTTACAACAAGGGTAACTAATGAAACTATCCGAATTTAAATATACCTTAGCCAAAGGTGCAATAGCGAAATTTCCGGCAGACCCGCGAGATTCAGCTAAATTAATGGTCCTCGACAGGCAAACGGGGTTTATCGATGAAAAGCTATTTGCCGATATAACCTCCTATTTCCATAAAGGAGATTGTTTGGTTATCAATCAAACAAAGGTATTTCCTGCCCGGCTTTTTGGCAAAAAAGAAAAAACTAATGCCAAAATCGAGGTAATGCTTTTGCGAGAGCTTAAATCAGAAGAGCGCATCTGGGACGTATTGGTCGAGCCTGCAAGAAAGGTTCGCATTGGGAACAAAATATTTTTCGACAACAGTAAGTTTTATTGCGAAGTGATAGACAATACAACTTCACGTGGACGTACTGTTCGCTTTAGCTACGATGGCGATATATTCAAAATAATTGAAAAGCTGGGCGAAATGCCTTTGCCAGAATATTTGAAACGCGATCCAAACGATCATGATAAAGAAACGTATCAGTGCGTTTTTGCGAACGAAAATAATTTAGCTTCTATTGCACCACCAACTGCTGGATTGCACTTTACCAAAGAAATATTGGAAAAATTAGTACAAAAAGGTGTGAAGATTGCTCCAATAACTTTGAATATAGGTCAAGGAATCTTTGAGAAAATAGAAGTCGAAGATTTAACTAAGCACCGCATGTATTCAGAATATTTCGATATATCCCGCGAAACAGCTGAGATAATTAATAAGTCCCTGAAAATGAAAAAACAGGTCGTTGCGGTAGGGGCAAGCGTCGCTCGCGCGCTTGAATCATCTGTTTTGACCACTGGCGCCGTAAAACCTAATAAAGGCTGGACGGATAAATTCATCTATCCGCCGTATGAATTTAAAATAACGACGCGTCTAATAACAAACTTGCAGCCTCCAGGCTCGCCGTCATTACTTTTGGCAGCTGCATTTGCCGAAAAAGAAAACTTATTCAAAGCATACAAAAGAGCTGCAAAAAGCGAATTTAGATTTTTAGCTTATGGCGATGCAATGCTGATTATGTAATTTGTGATTCTTATAAAAAAACCGCTTGTATTTCGATACAAGCGGTTTTTTTATTTAATTTCTATGAATTATTTTATATTATTTTTATGAGTTAAAATTTATTTTGCATTTCAACATTAAAAAATATTCAACAATTCAAATTGCATTACATTTCAAAAAACTTTTAAAATCTAATGCCTAAAGTAAATTGACCCTAAACATTTTTGTATCTGGGAG
>JBBRJR010000167.1:0-5561 GCA_038218865.1 Kapaibacterium sp. (SeqCode)
TGTCGATAGTGAAGTAACAGATTCAGCAGTCCGCCGACTTGCTTTTCAAGCAGGTGCAGCGTTGGAAGATTTGTTTATACTTTGCCGCTCGGACATTACAACGAAAAATCCTAATCTTAGCGAAAAGTATCTTAATAATTATGAAATTGTCTCGCAAAAAGTAATCGAAGTCCAAGAAAAGGATAAACTCCGTGAGTTCCAATCGCCTGTACGAGGCGAAGAGATTATGGAACTTTGCGGATTACCACCAAGTAAGCCCATCGGCATTATCAAAACTTTCATCGAAGAAGCTATATTGGACGGAATTATTCCAAATGAGTACGCCGCTGCGAAAGATTATTTTTTAGCTAATAAAAAACAGTGGCTCGAAGCTATTGATTCTATCGAATTCTCCAAAATTAGCCGCAAATAGAAACTGTTTGAATTTATAGAATTTGGAAATATTGAATTAACAATGCGATGATACGTACTTTTTTAAACACCACCCCGCCCCCCTCCAAAGGATAATGTTACTTGAAATGGTCCTAATATGTCCTCTCCCCGACCCTCTCCAAAGGAGAGGGTCGAATAAGGGACTGTATTGTAGCAGCTTACGAAGCACAAAATTCGGGTTCTTGCTCCCTCTCCTTTAGAGAGTGCTGGGGGCTTCGACAGGCTCAGCCACCGAATAAAAATGTGGGTATCATCACAAGGTTATTTGAACATGCGTGACTGCCTTAACATTATTATCTACATTAATATTATTATTCCTTACTTTTTTCACCGGTCATTGACTTTAAAACATTGACACCCGTAACTGATTCCACAGTTTCGAGAAGTGTAGCTACCGAGCCGGGTATTTGGTTTATCAATCTCGAAAAAGAGCCGTTCTCGCTTTGTCCGGAATCAATCATTGTAATCTTGTCAATGTTAATTCCCTTGACGGTATTGGTCATCTGTTCAATTATTTGTGGTAAAAGAATAAGACTATATATTTTTTCGGCATTCGCTTTTGAATCATTGAAAGCAGCGATATTCTGTTTTAAAATCGATAATTGAGCTTCGCCATTGGAAATAATGTGAGCAGCTTCGCCGCGTGAGATAAGCTCCTCGGCTTCTTTTTTTGCTTTGGCGGGTTCGATGATGTCGGCACGGAGCTTTTTCTGTTGCAAAATTATGCGTTGCTCTTCAAGTTCTTGTTCGAAAAGCACCTGCGCTTTTTGCCCAGCGACCATAGCTTCTTTCTCTTTGATGATAGCATCTTTCTCGAGTTCCGCCTTTTTAATTCTGAAGTTAGTATTTTCGATTTCAACTAATTGATTTGCCTGAGCTTTTGCTATGGCGATATTTTGCTCGGCTTCGATTTGCGCCCGCTCTGTTTCTTGTTTGGCTCTGGCTTTTGTCGTTTCGGCTCTTTGGCTGGCTAAAGCTTCGGCTTCGAGTGCATCGCTCTGTCGGTTTGCCTCAGCTTTTTTGGCATTAGCCAAAACCTCTGCGGACTTCATGCGACCAATAGAATTTAAATAGCCCCGTTCGTCCGAAATATTTGTAATTTTTAGTGTATCGAGCTGAATGCCGAGCTTTTGTAGGTCAATTTCTGCCTCTTCCATCAAAACTTCGGCGAATTTCATTCTGTCTTCGTTTACTTCCTCGGGCGTCAGCGAGGCAAGCACGCCGCGCAAGTTGCCTTCAAGTGTTTCTTTTGCAATTTTTTGTATTTCTGCTTCGCTACGTTTTAGGAATCTTTCGACGGCGTTACCAAAATACGGCTCTTTCGAGTCAATTTTGATATTGGCGATAGCATCGACAGCCAGCGGAATACCGCCTTTTGAGTATGCGTTTTGAACGGAGAGTTCAATCGGGATAGTCTCCAAAGACATACGGCTGGCTTTTTCCAAAAGCGGCAGTCTTAAAGCTCGCCCGCCTTTAATAATGCGATAGCCGACGATAGAGCCGTCTTCGAGAATCCGTTTCCTACCTGAAAGAATGATAACTTCGTTTGGTTGTGAGATTAAAAGCAGCCTTGCAATCGCTCTTGTGATAGTGATGAGCGAAACGACTACTAATCCGGCGAGTACTAAGATAACGGTAGAGTCCATAATCTTTCATGCTCCTTATAGTTTAAGAAAAATTTGAATCAATTATTTGTGCAATATTATTATTAATGCTTATAATTATAACGTTTTCATGGGATTTGAACGAATCGCTTTCAGCTACATCAGCAATTTCTGCTTTCAGCTCAATTGTCTGCCCGCCCTGCTCCAAAATTATTTTGCCAAAAGTGCCGCGTTTCATCGGAAGCGAAACAAAGCCCTGCTTACCTACCAGCGATTTTAAGTTAATTCCCTGACCAGTTTCAGTCGCTTTCAAATATTTCATCAATTTGTGACCAAAGATAAAGGAAAATGCGCCGAGGGACAAGGAAGAAATTAAAGAAATAATTGTAGAGCTGTGCATTAAGGTTAAAATAGTGCCCGTCAAGCCAAAAAAGGCAGCGAAATAGACGAGATTGCGAAAGCTGAAAAGCTTAATAGCGTCGGCACTGTCATTAACTGATCCATCTTGATACAATTCAGGAGAATCATGAATAGTAACATCTGAATTATCACCATCAAAATCGAAATGGGAAGCGTCGTCGGCAAAATCAGAATCTGTTCCCGTCAAAAGAGAGATGCCGAGCAGCGCCCCGCCGATAATTAGAAATATAAAATAAAATGTAAGCATAGTTTTTCTTTTTTAAATTTTAAAAACGTCGCTAAATCAAATTTGGCATCTAACTATGATCTATTAACCCTTTCCCTGTTTTATGAATCAGATTCTCAGATATAAATTTAGCAAGAAATGAATCGAGAATTCCATTTATAAAAAGATGACTTTTATCAGTGGAAAAGTTTTTGGCAATATCGATAATTTCATTGATAGTAACTTTTGTTGGGATAGTATTGCAGCGCAAAAGTTCAGTTGCAGCCATAAGTATAAGGGTCTTGTCTATCAAAGCAAGTCTCTCTATGTCCCAATTCTTTACTTCATTTTCTATAATAGACTCTATGTAGCCTTTCAGCTCGATGCAGCCATTTAGGATTATTCGGGAAAATTCAATATCGTCTTGCTGCCATTTGATAGGGATATCTGCTTCGAGCTCGAATATTTCATCGGGTTTCAGCAATTTGCCATCGACAGTTGCAAGCGAGTCAAACGAAAAATCACGAAAAAAGATATTATTATAGAGAAAGTCTAAATCTGTGCCTGACAGCTCAAAAGCTACTAGAACTTGTAGGATTTTTTCCCGTACTAAGCGGCGATTTCCTTTTATTTCCCTCTGTTTACTGAGGGGAAAAATGTCGGTTGTTTTTTCTAACATATTTTAAAGAACTTGGATAAATGACAATTCTTTAAAATACCATAATTTTATCAAAAAAAAAAGAGTTTTTATTGGTCAAAGAATATTAACATTAATTTGAGAATTTATAAAAAAGTTAAATTAATAAATTAACAGATAATTGCTTATAAATAAGGTTTTTATTATAATTATGTTAATTAATAATTAATATTAACAAAATAATTATATTATTATTAAAATAAATTTAAGTTTGAAAAGTTTATACTTATAATTGATTACAATTTAATTTTTTATTTTTTTTAAAGAGGTTTTATTATGAGAAAAGATATTCTAAAAATCGTTGCAGCTTTGTTTATATCAAGCACAATACTAATAGGTTGCGACCAGAAGGACGCTAATTCTGAGCGAGACGACCTTCAAGAACAGAAAATGGACGTTCGCGAATCACGCGATGATTTACAACAAGCTATACAGGATTCTATCCAAGAACGCCGTCAATTCCGCGAAGACGCTCAATTGCGCATGGATAAATATGACCGCGATATGGCTGAGTTGCGTAATCGTATTACTAAAGAAAAAAGGACTAACCGAGAACGCTATAATAAAATGATTGACAAACTCGAACAAGATCGTTTGGAACTTAAAACAAAGCTTGATAATTACAATGATAAGAGCAGCGATAACTGGGATACCTTCAAAAATGATTTTAACAACAGCATGAATGAACTTGGCAACGGTATATCAAATTTTTTCTCAGATGATAAATAAATTTTACAATTTATTTATTTATCTAAAAAAAAGCAGATAGCAAATTACAACTAAAAATAATATTACAAATTCAAAGGTTTAATAATGAAAACTATGATAATTAAATTATGCAGAAATTTTAGCATTGCACTTGTACTAGTTGCCATAGCGGTAACTGGAAGTCAGGGACAAGACTCAAAGTTTCGTTCGCAAGCATGGAGATTCGGAGTAAATGGCGCTTACCAATACAATGCCGCTTCTTTGGGGTGGCAGGAACTACACCTAAAGCAGCCATATTGGAATTTTGCTGCTCCTGAAAATAGCATCGATTATGTCGATGGTACCGGCAGTGGTCCCTATATCGGGCTTTTTGCCGAATATTTATCCACCAGTTGGTGGGGCATTCAGTTTAGAGCTTCTTACGATGTAAGAGATGCTCTTGTTTATGATTTGACACAAACACCTGTTCCTTCATTCGATACAAAGATGAGCTATATAACTTTAGAGCCATTGTTTCGCGTGGATCAATTAATATTGCCGCGTTTAAACATGTACTTGGGTCCAGTTATTGCTTTCAAATCAAACGGAAGCTATATTTATAGAGATGACAAAGACGATCCCGCCACCGAAGAGGAAGAAATTGACGCAGCAGATTTAAATAATGTTACTTACGGCGTTACTGGCGGCGTTGCCTACGACATTAAAGTACAAGATTTCACTAATCTTACCTCACTTTACGTAACTCCTTTTTTCGATGCATCATGGCTCGTAAATCAAAAAGGAAAATTGCGGAGCGATCAAAACTCAATAGCTGATACTTGGTCCACTGCAAGCTATCGCTTAGGCGTAAGAGTTTCTTACGAGAAACGCGAGCCGCTCGATAGCCGTGGTACGCTTATGGAACCAGCAAAAAAAGTAGTTATTGCGATGCCTGAGGATAATACTATTTTAACACGCAATATACGCGGCTACTTCCCTATTCACCCTTATGTTTTCTTTGAGAAAGGAAGTTCTGTAATTCCAACTCGTTATAAATTATTGACCGTAGCAGAAGCCAAAAATTTCAAAGAAGAAGATTTAGAGAATTTCGAAAAAGGCGATCTTACTGTCAAAGAAACTACTGTTGATCAATTAGTAACTTCTTACTATAACTTAATGAACATTTATGGCGATAGAATGCGCCGCAACCCGAGCGAGAACCTTGTTCTTTCGGCAAGCGATACAGAAGAGAAAAACTCAGAAGCTAACGCCGCCGAAATTAAAAAATATTTGGTTAATATATTCGGCATTGCCCCGGAAAGAATTACCATCCGCGTTGAGCCACCATCAAAACCATCTGGCAGCGCATCTACTGAGGCTGAATCGAAACGCCTAATAGCTGACGAAAACCGCCGCGTTACGTTTGAATTTACTAATCTTAAAATGACAGAGCCATTGGAATATACAATTCGCGATGAATCATCTATTGATAATGATCTTATTTTCTCTATCGGTA
>JBBRJR010000168.1:0-5538 GCA_038218865.1 Kapaibacterium sp. (SeqCode)
GGGAAGTAAGGCTTTTTGCCTTTTTTATCAAATATTATAAAAATCACAAGAACGACGAGCGAATCTAACACAAGAGAAAACGCACGCAAGGCAAGCAAATTTTCGCTAAATATCTGCATAAATACGGCTTCTACATAATACCACGCTGGCGAGTAAACAGTCCAGAAATCGATATAGGGCATGTCGCCATGCAAGATGCGTGCCGAGCCCACAAGCCCAATGCCCTCGTCATAGATATTTATACCGAAATTACTGCCTAAAAAAAGCCAAAGGAAGGCTGCCAAAAAAACGAGCAGATATTTGAGTGTGTTTGATTTGTCCACTTATAACTATTAAACCAAAAAATGATTAATTTAAATTGTTAATATTTTTTCTATTGCATCAATAAATATTTCAATTTCTTCTGTTGTCGAGAAATATGACGGACTCATTCGGCAGGTGCCGCCTTCCAATGTGCCTAAATCCTTATGAATTAGTGGGCAACAATGCAAGCCTGCTCTTGTTTTTATATTATAGGAACTTTCCAAAATATAGGAAACATCGTCAGGAGCAAGACTCTCTATATTAAAACAAAATATGCCGAAGCTGTCTTGGGCAGTATTTCTGTAAATCTTTATTTTACTATTTTGACTTAAAGCATCGTAAGCCATTTGCATAAGTTTTTGTTTATGCAGTCTAATATTTGGCAAGCTTTCATTTTGAATAAAATTCACACCTTCGCCCAAAGCCGCAATTCCAAGTGCATTTTGCGTTCCTGCCTCAAAATATGTCGGCATTTGCTCTGGCTGCGTAAGCATATAGCTAAAGCTGCCTGTACCACCGGTTTTGAGTGGTGAAAGTTTTGTGCCTTCTCTGACATATAAGCCGCCAGTGCCGGCGACGCCATAAAGCGATTTATGCCCCGTAAAAGCAAGCAAATCTATAGGATTATTTTCTAAATCTATATCAATATAGCCGGCAGATTGCGAAGCATCGACAAGCAATTTAGCGTTGCTATTTTCAACTATACGAGAAATTGCGGCTATGTCCTGCACGGCGCCCGTAACGTTAGAGCAATGATTTACAACTACTAAGCCGGTCGTACTGTTAATTGCCTGTGCGATTTTTTCTGGATCAACGTAGCCCGTTTCGTCGCCATGAACTATGTCAAGCGTAATGATGCCCAGAGCTTGCAGTGCGTAAAGAGGCCTCAGAACGGAATTATGCTCGGTAGAAGTCGCTACAACCTGCTTGCCAATGAGATCCAAGCCTTTTATTGCTAAATTAAGCGCCTCTGTACTGCCCGAAGTAAATACTATGCGGTTTGGATCTTTTACATTAAACAAACAAGCTAATGCTTTTCGAGTAGAATCGATTGGATTTTCATCATTGTTAGAAATGCCGCCTCTAAAAACAGTCGCGGGCGGATTATCTAACATTTGGCAAATTTTCTCGCGAACGCTTGCTGGCTTTGGGTATGTCGTAGCGGCGTTATTAAGATATATCATAGTAGCTGCCTTTGAATTGCGTCGAATATCTTTTCGCTGGACAAATGATCTAAACAAAAATATTCATCATTTGTGCATTTTGGGCTGAAAAAACATTTGCAGGGCAAGTCAGGCTCGACTATTTCGCCTCGTCCGTAAAGCTCAAATTCATTTTTGTTGAATATATTGTTCATAAGCACCAGCTTTTTTCTTAGTCCAATAGCCAAGTGCATTCCCATAGTAACAGCTGAAACGACAAGGTCACATTCGTTCATAAGAGAAATAAATTTATTTAAGCTAAAATAGCCGAAGTACATAGCTCCTGTTTTATCTGCAAAAAATAAGTTTTTCTCATGCTCTTGCTCGCCGCCGAGCAAAATTGGCACGTAGCCAGCGGATTTCAATTTTTCAATTAAATCAATCCAATTCTCGTCGCTCCAAAGCCGAGAGACCCAGCGAGCGCCGCAACCGGTATTAAGTCCGATTACGCCTTTGCCACGGTTGGGAATGTCCCACTCGTGCTTTTCTTTTTGCTCGAGAATATATTCTTGCCCATCGAACGCATAGCCACATATTTCAAATATTTCTTCAAGATAATTTTTAGTATTCGCTTTATTAACATCATCGAATAAACCAGTCAGGTACTTTGGCATGCTTGCCGAGTTAGCCGGATAAGGTTTATTATCTCGCAAAGTAAAGCCGAGCAGTGTGTCGCAATTCAGCTCAGAAGCCAAAGCGCAAGCGTGGTGGTCTTTGTCTAAATTAATTACTTTGGAAAATTTCATAGCTTTAAGGCTTACGATTGATTCCAACGTGAATGGTAGAATTTTATTTACACTCGACGGAACAATATCAGGCGAATATGTCAGCCACCATATATTGGCGTTTGGGTGTTCTATTTTAATCGGATCCAAAAGCGGCGTGGTACGAATCACGTCCCCGATAGCGCCCAATTTGATAATTAAAATTGTTTCGTTTTTGGGAGAATATTGCGGACAATCGACGCAATGGTAGCCAAATTCTTTATGCGGCTTGCAGGGCAAATCTCCGCGAAAATATGCACAATCACTTTTAAAAATCACGTTCATTCCGAATTATTTAAATAAATCAAATCTATATTGGAGCATCATAGAGAAATTCAGCAAGTTCACAAATTCCTCTTTGGTTTCCGAATATGGTAAAGGAGTAAGCAAATAACCGCGTGCGTCGTCTCGTCCGATTAAATTCATCGAGCCCAAAGCGACGGAAGTATTGATCGACCACTTTTTCACTAATTCACCTTCCAGACCAATCCTTAAAAAGCCGCCTAAACGGACAGCCGATTTTTTGCGAAAGATAACTATCGTAGTGTCTCGTTCAGGAGCCAAAAAATATTTTTCTTTTCGAGAAAATTCAGCATTATTTATAAAATTGGCTTTTATATCAATGCCGGCATAGAGCTTCGCATTCGCCCAAGTTAAATCAAAAAAAGAATAATATAAACCTGTTCCGAGACCTATATTTTGAACCGAATGCCAATAATTTATAACTAAATTGCTTGATACCGGATAACGCTCGCCCGATGTAAAAAACGTCCAGTCCATGTCGATAGGTATGCGGAAATTTTTATATTTGTCTGACTCTAAAATAAGTTTAAGGGCAAAGCCGGGCATAGCTGCATTAAAACTCCCTCCGATACCAGCCAACGAGTCTCTGGAAACAAATGGTTTAGTAGCCGGTGAGTCGCCGAGTATAGTCATCGTCGAAAGCCCGGCTCCTACTTTAATTCTATCTATTATTTGTGCTTCGGATGTACTTATAAGTACAAACAAGCAATATATCACAATAAATGCTATTTTTTTCATATTATATGCCAATTTCGCCTGTAAAACTATGAATAACAGGTTAAACCCTATTATTACTACAAAAAGGATAAAAAGATAATAATTTCAAACGATAATGAGTCAATTCAATTTTGGCTACAGCCAATCTTTTATAGAATAATTCTTTGTTTTATCATAATTATTCTTTACAAGCATTTCGCCAATAAGTCCAACTGAGAACAACTGAACGCCTACAATTATAAGCGCGATGCCGAGCTGAGACAGCGGGCGATTGCTAAAATACGTATTACCTAATATCCACTCAATAGTCAAATATACGTTAATGCCTAAGCCAAGAATAGAAAATAACGTGCCAAAAAGTCCAAAAAAGTGCAACGGACGCTTCATAAAGCGAGTAACGAAGACTACAGTCAGCAAATCTAAAAAGCCTTTCAAAAAGCGAGACATGCCGAACTTTGATTTCCCATAGCGGCGGGCGTGGTGCATAACCGGAATTTCTGCTACTTTGAATCCGTCGCGGTAAGCTAAAGCTGGCAAATATCGGTGCATTTCACCATAGACTTCTAAGTGGTCGGTTACTTCTTTTCTGTACATTTTCAAGCCACAATTAAAATCGTGCAGCTTTATGCCGCTGGTTTTGGATGTAACATAATTAAAAAACTTAGACGGCAGAGTTTTGGAAACAGGGTCTTTACGGTCTTTTTTCCAGCCAGTAACGAGGTCGTATCCTTCTTTCATTTTAGCGAGCAAGTTTTTCAATTCCGCCGGATCGTCTTGCAGGTCAGCGTCCATAGTAGCGACATATTTTCCTTTGGCGCGAGCAAATCCTACTGAAAGTGCAGCGCTTTTGCCGAAATTTTGACGAAAGCGAATACATTTGAAGCGTTTATTTCGTTGATTTAATTGCTTGATATAGCTATATGAATTATCCGTAGAGCCGTCATCGATAAATATTACCTCATATTTGCCGCGTGTCAGCTCTTGCAATTCCTTTTCCAACTGCAAAGCAAGCTCAGGGATTGATTCTTCTTCATTTAAAAGCGGGATAACGACGGAAAGCAGAATGTCATTCGCCTGATTGTATTGCTTAACAGGCTGCGATGACGGATTATTTCTAGGACCAGTCTGCTTAAAGTTGCTCGGCTCGGCGTTAGGATTCCTTGTTTTTTGATTACCAGCAGCAGGCATATCGGCTTGCCGTAAATTATCTTTTGATTGCTCAGGGTTTTTGTTATGAACAATATTAGTATCTCGCGGCTTTGGATTAATCCGCGGTTGATTCAAATGCTTCTGCTTGCGTGGCTGGTTATCCTCGATTTTTCGCTCACGAGGAGCTTCTGGTCTGCTTTGTTGAGGATTATCTTGAGAAGATTTATCAATCGGCTCAATGGGTGTGTTCATAATAAAAACTCCGCTTATGGCAATTTTACGAATTTTCTTGTTATAAATTTATTATCAGAATCGATTATTTTCATAATATACATACCGGCATTTAACGTACCGATATTAATTTTTTTATCAAAAGATTGACGATTTACCTCAGTCTTATTTCCTAAAAGATCGTAAATTTCTAAATCGTAAATATCTTTTTGAGTATCTATATAAATTTCATTATTTGCAGGGTTGGGATAAACTTCAAGTTCATCATTTTGTGCGTCCAAGACAGACACAGGTTTTTTAGAATAGACGACGTCCAAAATCAAAGAGATTTTATCGATTGTCTGATTATTGATAACAGATTCTTGCATTGTTCTTAAATCTGCATCAATTAAAAAGCCACCTAATTTATCATAAAGTCGGGCAGATTTTATATGGTTGCCGATAGGCGACCAAGAAACTTTCACAAGTGAGGTGGGTTGCTTGTATATAATTAAATTGTATCTATGGAAAAATTCATCACCGCCGGCAGGAACCGAGCGCAAATCAACATAAGTCCATTTGCCAGAGACATCTAAAGTATCCCAATTGAATACAGCGAATAAATCAGGCGAGGGCGGTGGAAATGGCGGTATATAGAGTTCGCCTAAATCTCTATCCAAACTGTCGGTAGCGTCATCAGTTGCTCCAAAAACCAGCAAGTTGGTTGTTGCAATTGTATTATCGAAAGTAAAGCGAACTTTTTCATCAAAATTTTGAGCGAATGAGTTAAAATTGCTTACGCAAAATGTAATCATCAAAAGTATAGCGAGCTTTTTCATTGTTACCACTTTTTTTAACGTAAAAAACGACGAATAAAGAGCTGAGATATT
>JBBRJR010000169.1:0-5536 GCA_038218865.1 Kapaibacterium sp. (SeqCode)
ACCTACCATTTAGACTCCAAGGAGCATTTCTCTAAAAACGATATTTCAATTGATTCAGTTATGTTTGTAGCAAATAGCTCAAACAAATTGATTCTACTTAACTATAAAAATATGACTTTAGATGTTTACAACTATGAAGAAAATAAATTCAAGCATATTATTATGAACTATAAGACAATCGATAATGGTGAAAATTTCAATGTCTTCGACGTTCTCTCATACAAAGACAAATTGTATCTTGTATATTTTAATGATTACGATAATCTGTATGTCGAAGAATATTTACTAGATGATGATATTAAATTTTCAAAATCATTTATTTTGCCAAATAATGTCAATTATATGGATAATATTAGTTTCATTAAAGCCGACAATAAAAACTTATTTTTGCTTAGCTCGAATGAAGATGGCGACTATATATTGCAAGAGTTTAATATCGGAAGATAACTCTATAGGGATTAGTTCTCTAAAATAAATACCGCAATTATGAAAATTTTATCTTAGAGCGGTTTCCACGAAACATAAATTTCTAAATCTGATTCTCAATAAATTATTACGCTGATTTATTTGATTAAGAATGATTAAGGAAGTTGATAGCCGACTACTGAAAACTAAGAACCTCACCCCGACCCTCTCTATAGATGGAGAGGGAGAAATTATTTTTTAAGCCGCAATGGTTTGCAAGTTACACCTTAAGGTTCTTCTTTCCCCCTTTTTTAAAAGGGGGCTGGGGGGATTTCTTCAATACAATACAAATCCCCCTGTTCGCTTTGCTCACTTCCCCCTTTTGAAAAAGGGGGAAAACTGCTTTCAGCCTGCTTATTTCCTTAATATATTACTTCAATATTTGTAGTTTCTTAGTTAGGCGGCTTGAGGGCGCTTCGAGTAGGTAAATAAATGAGCCGGACGCTAAGCCATCGCCCAGCAGAAGGTACTCATAAATGCCCGGCATCATGAATTTATCGAAAAGCTTCTTTATCAAAAGCCCTCGAGTATCGAAAAGCATTAGTTTATGCTCGCCTTCTTCGATTACCCCAAAGCGAATAGTGGTTAAATCACTAAACGGATTGGGATAATTTTGCATTAATTCCAATTTCCCAGTAGAGCTTATTAACCTTAAATTATCATTTTCTGGATTCTCGAGCTTGAAGAATCCTGATTTTTCTTCAATTACCAATGCATAATCCGATATCACATTAGTTTTGCCAACCAAAATGTCAGTTGCCGAAGTGTCGCCAAGCATAACAAAAAACTCCAGCTCGCCAATTAGTTCATTTTGCAAGTCTTGCTGGCTGAATGATAGGTCTATAGTCCGCCGTCCGTTTTGATTAACGCCAATTGGTGTGCTTCCCACTGGATAGAGCAGGGAGGAATTAAACTCGATATGCGTGGTCAATTTATCGATATTTTCGCGAATTTCTTCTTGCGGCATAGTGAATTTTATTGGTATGCGTACAACATTGCCGGCTGAGCCTTGCGCTGAGCCTATCGACAAAACAGCGTCCGGCAAGCCTTCCACACGTGCTTTTGCAAAAATCGAATATATACTGCCGCAAGAGTCCGCAAAATCTAATTTTTCCGAATAATCGGAGCCAGACTTGCCGCCCTTAAATTTCAAGAGTGCAACTGCCGAGCCGCCAACTTTGATAATCGCTGGGTGGATATCTATTATCTCAAAATGCTCATATTGGGGGATTGAGCTGAACTCAATTGGCAGGTCTCCGGTATTGAAAATTTGAACTGGTAAGCTGCTCGTGATGTTTTCGCGAAGTGTACCGAAATCCAGCGTGTCAGGTGATATTGCGAGATTATAGAACATCATACGTGGCTCAAGCTCAATTTTTTTTTCGCCTTGCGGCAAATTTGCTGCGTTTGTGTATAATACGAGCGTTGCTGGTGCGTTGCTTTTCGCTTGGGAAAAATAAGTTATTTCAATGTTTTCCGAAGACTTAGCCGAAAGCACGCTTTGGGGTATCTCGACTTGGAAGTTTGAGGCACCCTCGCCGGTTAATTCATATTTGAAAATAATAAGCGGCTTTTCGCCCGTGTTCTCAATTTCAACTTCGCGGATTATTTTTGCTGGCGGGCAAGCTGTAGCGTCGAAAATAACTGATGATGTCGTAGTTAATAATTTCGCCTCGCCGCTACTAACCGAGCCGCTCAAAACGAGCGGATATTCCCGCGAGCAAAGGTCTTTGAATTTGACAGTGGTCAAATATACGGTATCGCGAGCGGGAGCCGCAAACTTAAAGACAGCGACTGCCTTGGACATCGGCGGCAATGGATTGGGCGACAGGCTAACTAATTCAAAAGGATAAATATCAGCAATTGCCTCTAAAGCTATCGGAAACGAGCTTTGATTTGTAATTTCTATTTGCCCAAAAACCTCTTCGCCGGTCAATTGAGGATTAAATTCCAATATTGATTTCGATAAAATTAGGTTCGAACTATCTGCCCGCACATGCAAATAAATAGTTTTTTTGGTTGAATAATTAATATCAGGATTTGTGAAAATATTAATTTCTAAGTCGCGTTCTTCAGGATATTCAGGAGTGTAATTTATATACATTGAAATAATTGAATCAGTAAGAACTATCGTGGGCGAATAATTGATTGATATTTCATTCTTAAAATCATCTGAAACTTCAATGCTGTCAATTCGCAAATACCCCAAGCCGCTGTTTATAATTTCCAGAGGAATAACAACTGTTTTATTATCGCACAAAAGTACATCTCGACGGACGGTATCTGGCAGCGGAAAGTCCGGAGCAACGCTTTGGGCTGTCATGGCAATTCGCAGAGGCGCAATTATTTCGCTCGAAAACACTTCAAGTACAGCAGATTGTCTGCCTAAAATTTTTGAAACAAAAGAGATAGGCAAACTGACATCCGCGCCGGCTAGAATGGTGAATGTAGTTAGAGTATCAATTCTGAAAGATGAAGTATTGTTCCCTCTTATTTTAAGCGAATCAATTTTCAGATTGCTTTGCGTTAAATTACGCAAGCTTTTTTTAGTGATTCTGACGCTGTCGGCTAAGTTCACCTGTCCGAAATCATAGAAACTTTCTGATAATAAAATCTTTTGCGGCAGTGATTCAATGTCAATTTGCCCTTTGAACAAATATCCTTCGGAATAAACAAATATTTCAGCACTTTTTTTGCCCGAGATATTTGATTTTGTTCTGAATTCCAGCCAATGCGACTCGCCGGCGGGGATTTCTATTGCTTTGTAATTTGAAATGACCTCGAAATCGCCGGCATCTGCTCCGCGAAATAATATAGAATCAATAGAAAATGCGAGCTTGGAATTGTTCGTAATTGCTGCTTGGATAATCGTATCTTTTGGCGAGCCTTGAATAGATTTTCCCAAATTAATATTTTTAACGCTGAAAAGCGGAGCGACAATGCTCCAATAATCGTCCGAAACGTCTTGCTGGGTAATGCGTCTGCGAAACGGCAAATCTTTTATGCGGAAGGAAAGAATTTCGCCCGATTCAAGAGCCAGCACCAATCTATCGCCTGAGGCTGTCCAAGCAAAATCGTTTATTATTTCGTGGTACGAAAAACGAGCAATTTCTTTGCTTGGCGACACAGAATAAATATAAATAATTGAGTCGGTGAGTACCGCAAATTTGTCAGTGGAATTAAAAGCTGCTTTTTTAATCGCTCCGCCTTGGGCGATGCTTTGCTCAAAAAAAGAATCTCCGAAATCAATATCCCAAAGTTCAAATCGCGATTTTTCGCAGACAACGAGTAAATTATCTGTATAATTTAAATCAAGAAACACAACAGGCGTTGCGAAATTATCAATGAGCTTGACCACCGCGCCTGAAGTTGTGTTATATATTTTCACGCTGCCGTTGGTTGCTGCAATTGCAGCAAGCGAAGCATCAAAGTTTATATCAAAGGAAGTTAAGCCGCTTTCGACAACTGTAAATAATTTTATCGGAGAATTGTCCGGCGGCTGCCAAATGGCAAATTTGCCATTACGCGAAGCTCCTGCGAGCAAGCCTCCGTCGCGACTCCACCGCGCCCCGATTATGTCGGAACCATCTAAGGAGAAGCCCTTTATGTCGTCATGGGCAAGATAATTATAAACGATGATATTTCCAGATGATCCAGTTTCGGCTATATATGTACTTGAAGGATCCCAAGTGAGTGTTTTAGTGATTTTCTCGCTTGATAGCCACTGATTTATCAAATTTCCGGATGGGAAAGCCCGTATTTTTAAATACGGAGCAACTCCTAAAGCCAGCTTTCCGTCTTGGCTTATGTCGATAGCTTTTATTGGCTCAGTATCCTTGTTGATTTGCAACAAATTGGATAGGTCTAACTCCTGCGTTATTTGCGAAATGCGCAATAAGTAGCTCGTGCCGGGCGCATCGGGGACAAGCCAAGTATAGGATAGGTTCTGTGCGTGCGTTGTAATTGTATCCCAAATAGCACCCTTAGAGTATTCGATAATTACATCGTCGTTCGGCGAAACTCCCGAATATTCAATTTTCGACACCGAATTTATTTTAAGATTTTCGCCACCGTTTGGTTGCCAAATACGAAGCTGAGTCAAGGCTCCAAGCGAATCAGGCACTCCGCCGGAAGCGTAGAAAGTAACGGGCGAGCAGTAGCTGCCCGAGAGAGTGAATTCGCCAACATAAAATAGTGTATCCTTAGGCTTGTAGGTTATAGTGAGCCAAAGAGAGGAATCTTTTTTCAATAGATACGGCAAGCCCTCTGGCGGAAAATCTTTGAGCGAGAAATTTTTTGTTGGCGAAGAAATCGAGGAAATCTCGAAATCCTCATTGCGGGCAGTTATTTTTATAGTTTTATCAACAACCTCCGAAGGCTCTACCTTGCCAAAAGCTAAATTATTGCTTGGCGAAAATTCAATTCGTCCTCTTTTGTCAGGCGAAAGCGAGTAATTAGTTTTGCTTACGTCTTCGGCGAAATCGGCTGATAGCAGAACGCTTACCGAATCAGAGCAAGTCGTGCTTTCCCAAGTGATTTGGCAGGGCGTCAATTCCGCAGAGATAAACAATATTTTTCGATAAATATCGCGAATATCCCTCACGCTATTGACATATTCAAAACACAAGCCGCCAGTCCGCCGCGTTATATTTTTGAGTACTTCGGGAGCCTGCATATCTATTACAATTGAATAGACAATGATATTTTCCGACAATGCTTTTTGGATGATTTCTTCTTCTTGGGCTGTCGATTCGCCGTCTGTCAAAATAACAATAACTTTTTTGCCTGCAACATTTCGCAAAATATTAAATGCGCCGCCCGATTTGCCCCAAAAGGCAGCGTCGAAGGAAGTTCCGCCCCAAGCAGTTAGGTCATTTAGCGAGTTTTGAAGTAAGGTGCCATCGGCAGTCAAATCTTGCAAAGTATAGCTGTCATTGTTAAATGCAGTGAGAGCAGTTTGGGTTTTGTCTTGATTTGGCTCGTAAATAGTGCCGATGAGCTTAATCCATTCCAAAGCGCCGCTTCGAGCTATATTTAATTTATTTTTATCCATAGAGGCGGATATGTCAAG
>JBBRJR010000170.1:0-5533 GCA_038218865.1 Kapaibacterium sp. (SeqCode)
ATAGCCGCTACTATGACAGGCATACCGCTCGTATTGATGGAATCCAACGTAAATCCCGGCAAAGCTATTAATTTGCTCGCAAACCGCTCGACGAGGATTATTACAGCTTTCGAGGAGAGCAAAAATTATTTCTCTGCCAAAGTACGCGGCAAAATCAAACCTTTTGGCAATCCCGTTCGCGGCGATATTTTGGATATACCCGAAAAAGAAGCTGCACGCGAGAGTTTGCAATTGCCACCCGACAAAAATATAATATTTATATTTGGCGGTAGCTTGGGGGCGCGTAGCATAAATCGGGCGGTAGAGAATAATTTGGAAGTTCTTGCTGATGATAAAAATTATATAGTCTGGCAAACAGGGAAAAACTACGAGCCGCCGCGGAATTTGCCACAAAACGTTCGCTCGGTGCAATTTATAAACAATATGGCTTCGCACTACGCAGCGTCGGATTTGGTGATTTCACGCTCGGGCGCTACGACGGTAGCAGAGCTTTGCATAGCTGGCAAGCCGTCTGTACTTGTACCGCTTTCGTCGGCTTCGAATAATGAGCAGGCGAATAATGCTAAAATTCTTCAAAATAATAATGCAGCTATAACCGTTTTAGATAATGAGATAAACGGCAGAATTGCCGAAGTGGTTATGAATCTGCTCGGCAATAGCGAAGACTTGCTCGCTATGAGCAAAAACGCAAAGGCTTTAGCAAAGCCAGACGCCGCTTTCAATACGGCTAATGAAATTTTAAATTTAATCAATTACTAAAGTTCAAAATGGCAGATGAGCAACATACGGACCAACCAACCTCGATTTTCACTCAAAGATTGGATTTCTACTATCAAACGATAGCTATCTATGCAATTGTACTTTTGTCTTACAGCGTTTTGCGCGGCTCGATAGAGGGCAGTAGCATAACTATTCGGCTCATCGACCCGATTTCAATTTTACTCGTCATTTTCATTATTGGTACGGCTTTGGCTATGCTGTTTGAATTTGCCAAAAAGCGAGCAATCGTCGTGGGCGAAGATTTTATAATATTCAAATCAGGAAAAAATCAAAAAGTTTTTGTCCTAAGTGACATTGAGCGCATAAGTATAGGGCGAGATAAATCATTTCACTTTCGCTCGAATTACAGAACCTGTCTGATGAAAGTAAAAAATAGAAAACGTGCTGTTCGTATTCGCTTTTCCTCTTACCACAACGATGCCGAACTTGCCCAAGCGATGATAAATTTACGAAAAAAAATAAAATAGTTCTCCTTTTTAAGTTAGAAATATTTTAAAATAAATAATTCAAAATAGTCAGAGAGAAAAAAAATGAAAAAGTTTGTACTATTTTTTATTCTGCTTATGCCGACCGCATTATTTTGCGAAATATCGACAGCTACTTTCTACGAGCCGCAATCGTTCGACGTCCTTTCCTACGATGCCGAAATTGACTTGACGCAATGGCAGACAAAAGCAATTAGTGGCAAGTGCGACATAACTTATAAAATTGTATTGAAAGCAGAACCCTGTTACCTCTATTTTCATTTAAAGCTCAATGTGGACTCTCTGAAATACGGGACGGCACATGTCAAATTCACAGCAATCGATGATTACTTTCGCGTTTCGGTTCAAGATATCGAATACCAAACTATGCCCGACACTTTGACTCTTTCTGTTTATTATCATGGGCAGCTTACTAACGCTCCAAATAATAACGGCTGGGGCGGCGTTAGCATGAAAAATGGCATACTTTACGCTATGGGCGTTGGCTTTACCAATTCAGATGTTTCTGCAACAAAATACTGGCTACCATGCTACGACCACCCGTCGGATAAAGCGAAATTCCATGCGAAATTTTTAGTTCCGCGCGGCATAGACATTGCAAGCATCGGCAAAAAAAGTATTTCCGATATTAGCAACTATTTAACCCAATATGAATATACGCATGACTTCCCTGTTGCTACTTATCTTATGACTTTTGCCATGGGCGATTACTCATTGATAACTTACGATTATGTATCGCCTTTGCCTCCCAACAAAACTATTCCTTTAGAGATATTTTCTAAATCCCAAGACCAGCATGCTTCGGCATTATATTATAATAAATTACCTGAAATTTTAGCCACTTATGAAAAGTATTTTGGACCTTATCCATTTGAGAAAATTGGCTACGTCAATACGCCGACCGGCTCAATGGAGCATCAAACAATGATTTCGCTCGACGAATTAATCGTAAGAAACTCAATCGTCAAAAAAGACTCGATGGCAATGACTGCCGCCCACGAACTTGCACATCAGTGGTTTGGCAATATGGTTACGCCGCTTGATTTTCGCGACGCTTGGCTGAACGAAGGCTTTGCTTCTTATGCCGAAGCTATTTGGACAGAAAGTGTATTCGGCAAAGCGGCTTATATCAATTATTTACAAAGTCAAATCACAGAATATTTCCAATTTACTGGTTATGAAGGGGATTTGAGCCTTTATGACTTTTCGAGGGCGGGCAATTCCTCCAACTATCCAGCAACAATTTACAAAAAAGGCTCAGCAGTCGTCGGCTTGCTGCGCTATGAATTAGGCGACAGCTTATTCTTCCAATTTTTGAAGTCTTACTTAGATGAATATAAATATTCTAATGTTACTACCGAAAATTTGCAAAATAAATTAGAAGCTGTTAGCGGGCGCTCGTTTAAAACATTTTTTGACCAGTGGGTATATGCAAAAGGATACCCAACTATCAATGTGGACTTCGACAGGCAATTATCGTCGGGTGCAGATTCCTCGGTAATGACCATAAACCAAGTGCAGCCTGATGATTTCCCCATCTACGAGCATTTGCCGATAGAGATAACTTTCATGCAAGCAGACGGCGAAACAAGCTCTACCATCGTCGATTTGACGCAAAAGACGCAATCGTTTACTTTGCGTAACATTCCGCCAACTTCATTAGTCAGCATTAATCGTGGCGCAAACGTAAGAGTCCCAATGAAAGTAAGGAACATTATTTATGCATCAATATCAGAAAAGCCGGAAATTAAAATTGCTATTTTTCCTAATCCAGCGGAAAATTTTATAAATGTAAATTACCCCGCGACAAGCCCGGAAATATATTTGACAGTTTATTCGATTTTGGGCGAGAAGATAGTCGAGCGCCGCACATTCGCAGCCGAAAACGGCATAAGATTAAATTTGCCAGAAATGCCGCAGGGCGTTTATTTTCTGAAAATTGACGATGCCGGCAAAGTAAAAACGCAATTATTTAATGTCGGAAAGTAAGGGCGGATTTTACATTAATAAATAATATCTCAATCAAAAAATTTCCCGATCTTTGCTTTCAGAGTGTTTTTCGCAGTGTCTTCGCGGGCATGCTCCATTAGGCGTGCCGTGCGTTCGGCTTGCAGAATAAATGTTTCGATTTTAGCATTAATTATCTGCGGATAGACGTTGCCGTCGGTCTCAATGGTCAAAAACGGAATATTCGTTGAGCCATTGAAAACCTCGTGCATTTTGAAACTCGGCTGGTAAATTCTTTTCGCTTCGAGTTTGCCGGCTACGTTCATTTCGGGCATAGCGATAGATTCGGTTAGCCTTGTGGGCATGCAGCCGAAAGGACCCAAATTTATTATTCCAGCGTATTTTTCCAAGCCTTGGTGCAGGGCTATGCCTAAAGTCAGTCCCGGCTCGCCTTTGAATTCATAAGGCAAAAGATGCCGGCTATGCTTTAAAAGCGGCTCTATCTCAGTTCGTTGATACTTATAATATCCTGTTTTTTCAAGTGTTTTCTTGATTTTTCTTTCGGCATCGCGCATGAAAAAATTCCGTATTTGGCGTTCGAGCTTCTTTTTGAGTGACTTTTCGGATTCGAGCAAGTCGATTTGCAAAAGGTAATCGACATAAAAAATCCATTCGGAGATATAAGCCGTTTTTAGTATAAATCCTTTTTGTGCCAATTGTTTATTGAGCCATTTATGAGCAAAACCATCGCGGCGAACGTATATTTCGCCGAGCATAGCAACGTATTTTGATTTTTCAATCGGAACGCTTGCCGGGACTTGTGCTTTTATATTTCCAGCGAAAAATTCCAAATGCTTATATATGCCTTCCGGATGGCTTTCTACATTATTTTTCAAAAGTTCAAATTGAGTTTTGAAAATCTCTATTCCTTGCTCCGGATCGGTTGCATTTGCTAAAATGCCGTTGCGTACGTCGTCCAAAACGTCGCTGGTTAAAATAGCCTGTATGCCGCGAAGTGCGAAATGTTCGCCCAAGCCTGCGAAGCCGTCCTCGTTCATTAGCACCATTTGCGCCACGTTAGTAATTTTCTTCCTTCGCAAAAGCTCGCGTATAAAAACGGGATACTGCCCCAAGCGGCAGTTGCCAGCGCCCTGCACTGTGAAAAAGGCTATATTTTTTTTGCCGTCCCACTCGTTTTCAAGATACCAAAACAGTTCCCCAACCATCAGAAGCAGCGGCAGGCACTCTTTGCCGCTGGAGTAAGATCGCCCGAGCTTCAAAACCTCGGCATTTGGCTCTGGCAAGGCTTTAGCGGCAAAGCCCAAACTGCGCAGCGCTGCGGCGAATAACTCGGAAGCCAAATCGCCCATAGATGGAATTAATATCTCTACGCTTGGGTCGTTTAGCGGGATTTCTTGCCCTTCGGAATTAACAAACATCGCGACGGGCTCAGCAAATCTTATTTCAGCAGTTTTGAACCGAGCGGGCATTTGCTTTGGCGTCGTATTGATGCGGCGATAATTAGTTATAATATCAATCGCTGCTTCGATGCGTGTATTTATGCCCGCGTCCGCTGAATGGCTGTCCAGCTCAAGCGTAAGCGACGGCTTACTGCCCATTATAGAGCGGAAAGTATTCATTATCATCGAATCCGGAGCGCAAGAGAAGTTTGATATATATGTAGCAAATAAATTATCGTGTTGCTTTACGAATTTAGCAGCCCGCAATATTTTTTTGCCGCTTTCCCAAAACATATCGTCATCTATCGTTTCAGTTATGGCATCAAAAATATCAAATGGGAAAATCCTCACGCCACGAGACGCAAACTTTTGCGGAATGCCTTTATTTGCTAAATCAGAAAATGAATTATAAGGGCGCCCGATAAGCACAATGCCGAATTCATCGGGGTTTTCCTTTAAAAATTCAAGTGCTTGCTCGCCCAAGCGATGCAAATCTGTTTGGCAATCTTTTTGCATTTGAACAGCTTCGGCGAAAGCAGCTTGGATGCGGGCGGTATCGGTTATGCCCATTTGCTTTGCCACACTGATAAATGTTTTCTCTTCGCGGAGAATGCCATTAGAAAAATTCAGATTTGGGCTGATAATTTCATGCTTGATTTCGCACGTTTTAAATGCTTGCTTGATGTAGAACGGCTCGCCGCTAACGAAAACGCATGTGCAGTTGAAATCCAGCCGTTGCTCTGCGTCTTCGCCGCTTTCCATTTCCAAAACGGAAGGCATGAAGATAAAGTCCGGCTCCAAATTTAATAATTCCCTGAAAAGCCCGAGCGAGAGTTGACTTGGGAAACATAGCGAAGAAAT
>JBBRJR010000171.1:0-5523 GCA_038218865.1 Kapaibacterium sp. (SeqCode)
TCCTGTTAATATTCCATCCGCCTCCAACCCTTTGCAGATGTCTAGCAAGCTGGAACCTTCTAAGTATTCTAAGTAAATGCGTTTTACAACTTCAGCTCCTTTGGGGTCGATTACAAGCAGCATGTTCTCATCCTTGGTAAAACCTAAAAAGCGAATATGGTTAATCTGCATTTCACCTTTTTGGAATCGAAAAAGAAAACCCAACTTAACATTTTGACTGGTTGAGCGGCTTTCCTCTTGTGCAATTGAAGCCATAATGGTAAGCATCAGCTCTCCTTTACTATCAGTGGATATTATATTTTCTTTTTCAAAGAACACCGGTATATTTTTATCCCTGAGCTGCCTCGTATAATTTAAACAGTCAAGGGTATTCCTTGCAAATCGGCTCACTGACTTTGTGATGACGTAGTCAATTTTACCAGCCATGCAATCGTCGATGAGCCGATGAAAGTCTAATCTCTTCTTAGTATTGGTTGCCGATATTGCTTCATCGGCGTATATTCCTGCAAACTCCCACTCATCATTTTTCTGTATGAAATCAGAGTAATGGCTAACCTGTGCGGCATAGCTTGTTAATTGCTCCTCGTCATCAGTGGAAACTCTGCAGTATGCCGCAACTCTCAGCTTAGTAACCGCTGTTCTTGTAGAATTATTGCTTCCAGTTTTACGTGTAGCTGGTATTACCGAAACATTCCTAACTGCCATTTATATTCAGCTCCTCTCTGATCGTTTTGTGGTTTATAAATTCAAAGGTGGCGGTATTATCCTTTGCCACCTTAATGCTTTTGATTATTCTTCTCATAAAGTTACCGTCAAAGCCTGCTGGCTTATGCAGCAGGGCGGTAAGCAGTTTATCTGTCATATAATCAAAATCATCAACCTTTGTTACCGAATATACATATTCCGCTTGTTCTAATGGATCTGAAAACTTTTGTTTTATTGGTGCCGATTCTAATTTGGTTTTTGCAACTATCTCATCAAGGTTAAGCTTACCTAACACTCTCATAAAAGCTGTTTCAAACAAATCCTCCGTTACCATAATACTTCTGCAATTAATTTTCCCTTTTACCAGATACCTGCTGCACCTCCACTGTTCATTGCCTTTATCGGCATATCGTCTAAACTCACTGCTGCAATCGGCGCAAAACAAAATGCCCCAGAACGGTGATATCTTAGTCTTATCCACTGCAAAATAATTCTTGTTTCTACCTAATTGCTCGGCTCTGCGTTTTCGCTCCGTTTGTGCCTCGCTCCAAATATCCTCATCGACTATTGCAGGATAGAAGCTGTCACCTATATATCTCTTATAAAGCTACGTACTCCCTTGACCGTGGCGATGGCATTGAACGAGATATTCTCTTCGTTTCCCTTTCTCCCCATGAGCTTTACGAGCGCAAGTTAACGCAAGAACAACTCCATGCAGCGATAGCAGCATTGCCTGACAAGCAAGCAAAACGAATCTATGCCCATTTCTTTTTTGGTATGAGCAAAGCTGCAATTGCACGCTCCGAAGGTGTCAGCAAAGTATCCGTTTCAGAATCTATTGAAAGGGGATTATGTTCAATTGAAAAGTTTTTGAAAAAATTTCTCTAATCACAGGTTACAGTCTACTAAAATAATGTTGATAGATATTTTGTTCCAGTAAATGTAACGATCAAGTTACCCACTGCCTGATTTAGGTGCCTAGAAAGGAAAGCGAGTCAGAACTGACAACATGAATAAGATAGTAATCCAGAGGGGCGCTTTAATAACTGCCCTCTGGATTTTTCTTTACTGATTCTAAGCCACGATTTTAGTCAATTTCAGGTTAGCATAAAACAGAAACTTTTGGATACTTTAATCAGTCCGCCACTATTCATCCATAATTGTTGGCTCTTTGTTCAGGCATTTTATAAATCATCACTTGCAAGCAGCATCGAAGATAATCCACAAAACAATTCTCTCATTTGCGTATGGGATGGCAATGACGGCCATCTTAATTATTGGCTTTCACCTGAAACTAAAGAGCAAGAATTATTGCTGATTAAATCGTATTTCGCACAAGGGCTTGGGATTATGATTTGCTAGATCTTTCATCGAGCAGCCACGAAACTATACTTGCCAATTATAATGCTACATACTCCCATTTCTTCTTTGGAAACCGAGGATAATCAGCCTTAGTTACCGTTCCAGGCATTGCAACAACAAGAAGTCTACGCGGCCTTGTCATTCCTACATAGGCAATTCGCATCAATTCAGATTCTAATGCCCCATTTTTCAATAATGCTGGGGTTATTGTACTACCTGTTTGGCTTTTTACATGCAATAATACTGCGTCATATGTTTCACCTTTTACTCCATGAATAGATGACCTTGTAAAGTTCTCTTTATTTTTCTTCTCAAAAAAAATTTTTATAGGCTTCTCTTTAAAATCCTTTACTTTGGTGTCTCTAGTCTTAATTTTCGCGATTTTCTCAATCTCTTTTCCATCTCTCGGTGAGAGGTTTACTGTTTCAATTTGCTGCTTAAGTAATACTTTGAATTGGTCTATCCATACTCTTATAGAACTTTCAAAAGAAGGGGCGTTGACCATTATATCAATGATGCAAGTTTTCCAGTCACCGTAAGGCAATATCATATTAACGTGATCTTCTATTTTTTGTATGTTTTTCAAATCCCCAATATTCATACTGTACATTGCAAGCTCGCAAAGATTATACGCTTTTTTCCTCGACCCAAAATTCCATTCATAAGCCGATCTTGCAAACATCTCTATTTCAGCACTTTTCCACAGTCCGGAGATATCAGAATCAGAGTGAATTCTGCCTCTAGTCACAATAGCAACTTTCTCAGGAACCATTTCTACATCCATTTCATTGCATTTATCAATAAAATACTTATAGATTTCTGCTTGACATGTTTGCTTAGAATATAACAGCAATATCGGTTTCTGCACTTCATCAGCAAAAAAACCTTTGGCAACATTAGCTTTATGGGCATCTAATGTTCCTGAAAAATGGCAAACCGCATTACAAATGTTCTGCGAACTTCGAAAATTTGCTGTTAAAAATAATGTTTCCCATGTTTCATCTTGCATTTTTTCTACGAAACATTTCGGTGTGGCATTTCTCCATTCATAAATCGATTGATCCGGATCACCAACTAAAAACACCTTTTCTACTCCGGCAGAAAACAGCAAATCGAATACTGCCATTTGCTCTTCAGACGTATCCTGTGCTTCATCAATCAACATGACAGGAAAACGCTTTGCGATAGCTTGTGCAATACTGGGATTTTCGCTTAGCAAACGAAAGGCAAATGTAGAAACCTCACTTTGAAATATGATTCCTTTCTTCTCATAAATCTGCTTATACTGAGCACAGGGTGGTGTTTTTCTCCCTTCATTAGGAACACACAGAACTTCGGAATTGTTTTTATATAGTTTGCCATCAATTCCATAATAAAAATTTTCAATGGCACTACTACATCCCTTTTTATGGCACTCTGTTCTCCAATATCTAAATGGATAATTCCAAACATCACTTAATGCAATCTGCGGTCTCGTCCTACTTTCGTTATACAAATATCCATATTGCAAAACAATGTAGGTGTTGATGAAACTATCTACAGTACCTACAAAATGTGGATAGCCAATACTCCGAAAATTTCCATCGATACTTTCAAGCTGATTTATTATTTCTTGACTGGCTACATTTGTGAAAGACAGTACTGCCATACCTTGATGATTTATAGTCCATTTATCAAGATAATTAAGAACCTTCCTTGCAACAACGTAGGTCTTTCCACTACCCGGGCATGCGCAAAGAACTTTCTTCCCATCTGCCAATATAAATGCTTCTTGCTCGTCAGTTAATGGATACATAAATACACCTACTTTTCAGTGACCGCATAAATTGCATTTTTAATATATTCAGGTACTTCAAATGCATTTTCAACAGCGACTCCATTTTCTATATTTTCTTGTTGCTTTCGTATAATATTACAAAGGCTCTGCGCTATTGCACCTTTGCTACTGTCTCTATAACGAATAAATAGCCAAATGCAAGCAGCCTTTTCTTCGTTTGTTTTTAAAGAAGATAATTTATCACCTAAAGTTTTACCCACAGTAGGAAACACATCTTTAATTGCTAGTTCAAGAGTCAAAATATTGCTATCGCAAAACCCTAATGCGTATTCCAATGTTTTTGTTGCACCAAATGGTTTTATTGTCGTATCTTTGCATAAATCTTCAATATCGGCAAAGCGACTTGAAGGTTTTCCGCTCTTAATACGATGGACAATGTCATCACTAATATCATCATAATCAATATTTTTGTCAATATACGTGTCCGCATCAGTTTTATCAGTGCACCTGTCATCATCAGTAATGATCGAAATTTTCTCAAAGCACTGTGTAGCTGATTGTGCGGTGAAAAGATTAACAAAAGGTTTGAACGCCACGCTACTCAAATTTACGATTTCTACGGCATATTTATCTAGTGGGCGTCTGATTATTTTGGCCAGTTCTGGAATAATCAGCGCTTCACAGATGCCCTCAACGAATAGAATTCCTTTAGCAAAAAACATTTGAGATTTTGTTACATCCAAATACTTCTCCAAATAGAGCTTATCTGGATCTTTAAGCATTGTACTTGCCAATGGTAAGGAACGTTTTTGATGATTAACTTCATATAAAAGATTGACATTCTCTATGCCGACTTTAGATACCAGTGTTGGTGAATGAGAAGTATAAATTACTTGAATGTTTTCTCCGTCTTTGCCTGTGTTGACAAGGAAACGCTGAACTAGTTCTTGTAATTGTGGGTGCAGATGTGCCTCTGGTTCCTCAATCAGTAGCAAATTTTGAAAGACACCGGGCTTTTGAATAGACATATCACCTAATACTGCTGACATAAAGAGCAGATTGTTATAACCTAGTCCATTTTGATATAGTTCAAAAGTATGACTGGATATCTGTAATATTCGATTATTTAACTCCTGATCAATTTCAATTTCACCATTGAGCATTGCCAAATCTATATGTACACCCGATAGCGAAGTATGTATAGAATGACAATCCATATTAGCTGCAGCCAAATTGCTAGCCTTTTCAAACAATGGATCTTTTGTAGATATCAAAACCCATTTGGGTTTAACCCATGCTCTGAGTGATCCAGCAATAGAATCAAACCTTGGCTCAACAAGGCCGATGTCAATTTGTTGCTGCAATACTTCTTGCTCTATTCTTGATAAGTTTTGATTGACGGCATCTCTCGCTTTGATCAATTGTTCTTTTCCAAGCAAGCTGGAATTTGCGCTTTGAAGAAGCTTCACAAGTTCATCACGTTCACTCTCTTCCGGGACAATGTTTCTTAAAAGTTGGGCTAATTTGCTATTTCTCGATGGCTTCATCTCATTTTCAGAGTCACGCAGTGCCCCTAGAAAAGCAATTTCAATTGCTTCAAAGGTGTCAGAAGAAATTGGATTCCCTTCAGTACCAATGCCCCAACTACTACTTTTCACTTTTTCCATACCATTTGCTGC
>JBBRJR010000172.1:0-5511 GCA_038218865.1 Kapaibacterium sp. (SeqCode)
CATATCATCCGCCTTACGCAGATGGTTCTTATTTTCCGTCAATTGGTGAAATTTCGGTTACAGTTGGATTAGCAGCTATTTTAGTATTGCTGTATAGAGGAGCAGTAATGATTTTCCCAATTATCAGCATACCTGAGGACGATAAAGCCAGAGGTCATATTCATTCTCACAAAGGAGACGCAAAATGAAACTAAAATATATTATAATTATACTTTTAATGATTTCTACTGCTGGCTATATCGTTGGCAATTCACAGATGAAACAGACTGAGAAATCGAAATCAGCAAAAGCAGTAAATAAAGAAATTACCATCGAAAAAATGGTTAATCAAAAAACGGGCATAAACAATGAAAAGGGTGCAGCTCCGCAAGTGCAGCTAAACATTACAACGGGCGATGGTCATGCAAATTTGCCGCTTGAATGCAAATCCTGCCATGCTTGCGATTTCCCTACTAAACGTGATCCGTGCCTTTTGGCTTGCCCGCGCAGTCAAATGATTTCTATCGAGCATAAGCCCGAGGAAGGACCAAACGTAGTCAAGCTCAATGCAAACGGCAAGCAATACGGCAAAGTTGTATTTTCACATAAAATACATGCTCAAATGGCAGATATATCCATCGGATGCGAAGGCTGCCACCACTACAATACAAACGGACCGATTGAGAAATGCTCCAAATGCCACGAGCCAAATCGTAAAAGAAATGATATATCGAGGCCCGATTTGAAAGGAGCTATGCACCGCCAATGCTTTACCTGCCACAGGCAATGGAGTCACGCAAACGATTGTTCGTATTGTCACTTGCCGATGTCGAAAGAATCCGACAAACTTATCGAGCAAAAAGTTGCGGAATTAAGTATGAAAGATCATCCGGAATCAGAAGTGCATCCAAAGATTGTCTATGATACAAAATATCCACAAGGCAAAAAAGTTACTTTCTATCACGACGAGCATATTGACCTCTTCGGTTATACATGTAAAAGTTGTCATCAAAATGATAATTGCTCGAAATGCCACGACAAAGACGTTACTTTAAACAAACCAAAAAAGCGGAATTTAGCTGGCAAACCCCACGAAGAAATTCATAAGAATTGCACAAGCTGCCATAAAAACGACGCTTGCAGCAAATGCCATACTAACAGCGAAAAAGAACGCTTCAACCACAAAGCTGTTACTGGTTTTGATTTGACAGGCGCTCACGCCAAATTGGCTTGCGCTGCTTGCCACGGCAATCAAAAGCCAATTAAAAAAGTTAGTTCAAATTGCACAAGTTGCCACAAAGATTTCGTTTCTGGCAAATTCAAACATGAAAAAACAGGCTTAAAGCTCAACGAGCTGCATGTGGATTTTGATTGCACAAGCTGCCACCCGAAAAATAATTTTTCCGCTAAACCAGTCTGCGCTGAATGCCACGACGGATATACATATCCGAAGCAAAAGCCGGGCAATTTAATTAAAAAATAAGAGGGAGATGATTCTATGATTTATGTTATTTCTATTATCGTCTTGCTCGCTATCGTTGAGCTTTTGATTAGAACTGTTATAAAAACGGCTGCTAAAAAAAAACTCGCCGAGTCCCGCAAAGCAGTTTTGTCGGAAAGCTTAAAGCAAGATTATTCAAGTATGTCTTCTTCACTTAAAAGAGTTGAATTACAAAATCCTTTCGCAAGAGTATTAATGGTGGATAAAGATACGACTGCTCTCGAGAAAATGAGAAACACACTCGTTATGGAGGGTTACTCCGTCGATACAGTGATAAGTGGGCAAGAGGCTCATTCGCTATCTTTGCTGAACCACTATGATTTTGTTTTTACAGGTGAAACTACTCAAGACATAGGCGGCGCCGAATTGGCAAAACTCATTCACGAGCGCCGGCAAGACATAGACGTCGTTATGCTTACCGACGCTCGCGAAATTGCTACTCCTTATGAGTTAATAAAAGAAGGAGCTATTGATTTCATCAAACGCCCCTACGCTGAAACTCATCTTAATGAGTTTTTGACTGAGCAGGTTCGCCTTCGCCGTGCAAAAATTGATAAGGAACTAAAAAACGTTGCTAAAATCGAAAAAGAACAGAAACATGATGATATTCCCAAGGGTTATTACCTTGCGAAAAACCATTTGTGGATGGGTCTTGAGCCGAGCGGTTTGGTTAAAGTCGGCATTGATAAATTTGCATCAGATTTTCTCGGCATTATCGATACAATTGACTTTGGGAATCTAAATATAATTGTTTCGTCGGATAACCCGCTGTTTATTTTAAAAAAGCAATTCAGAGATTTGCCAATGATGCCGATTAGTCAATCGCGCATTGTTGCAGCAAATGTAAAACTGCGAGATGACTTAGAATTTCTTTACGATGAGCCTTACAAGCATTGGATATCAGTGATTGAACCACACAACATACAAGACCTGGTCCGCCATGCGATGATCGGGCAAGAGGCAAGTGATTATATTGCTCAATCATACGAAAGCTTACGCGAGGATTTACGCCAAATGGGCTTAGCGACAGGGGATTTCAGCAATTTGCAAGACAAACTGAAGCTCGAAAACTGGATTACTTTGATTAATAAATATTTTGTGAAGTAGGGTTTTGGTTTTCGGTAGTCAGTTACCAGTTGTCGGTTGTGGGTTTCCAGTTTCCGGTAATAGGTAAAAGACAGAAAGTAATGACAAAATAGAAGAATAGACAGAAAAGACAGAATAGAAGAAAAGGATATGATAGAGATGACTGCAGGGCAGAAATTTGCTTGACTAATCTATATATATCTGAGCGTTTTGGGGCTGTATCGTTGCGAGACAGCCCCATTTTTTTTTTAACAAAAATAATCATTGAAATTTCGATGATTATTGCTTATTTTGCATTTGGGGTATTAACAATAAAAAGTTAAATATAGGCAGCATAAAACTATGGAAGTAATAAAAATTATTGGCTATCAGACAGCGGCGGGCGATTACACGAAATTGCCGCTTTTTACTATGTCAGTCGCAGCGGGCGTGCCGACGCCTGTCGATACACATATCGACAAGGAAATTGACCTGAACGAGTTTTTGGTCGATCATCCGGCAGCTACATTTTTCGGCAAAGTTTCAGGCGACAGCTTGAAGCACTACGGCATTCGGGATAATGACATTTTAATCGTCGATACTTCGGTCGAGCCGTCTGATGGTAAGATTGTTTTAGCATCGATAAGCGGCGAGTTGAGCATAAAAATATACAGGGTAGTCGAGGACGAAGTCTATTTGGAATCGAACGACAATCATTTTCTGCCGCTCAAAATCGAAGGCTACATGGAATTTGTTTTGCTGGGCGTGGTTACAAAAATTATTCATTCGCTGTAAAGCGGCACAATAATTGTAATAGGTAGCAGGTGGCAGGTATCAGGAAACAGGAGTCAGGAAATAGGAAATGTCAATTGAATAAGCAATGAAACTGAGCTTAATATGACCTCTCCCCGACCCTCTCCAAAGGAGAGGGAGAAGTAAGTGACTGTTTTGTAACAGCTTACGACGCTCTAATTTTGGTTACTTGCTGAGGCTGTCCTGATAAGTAATGTTTTGATAGAAATGCGTTAAATTAGAGTGTTTTTCTTATCGCGTAGCGATTTAATTATGGTAACACTTAAAAATTAAAAAGACATTTATCGCGTAGCGATTATATATAACTCCTACGGAGTAAGCAACTTACTTATTATTCGATTGTTACCATAATATTATCGCTACGCGATATAGAAAAATTCAGATTTCGCTGGTTACAGCTAAATTGTCGAACTTTACTTATCGGGGCAGCCTCCTGGCGCAGAGGTTATATTAAGTTCCTATTCAAGTAACATTAAGTTTACTGGAAACAGGAAACCGGAAACCGGAAACCGAAAAAAATTAAGAAAAAAATGAGAAAAAAATGACAAAAGCAAATAAATTACCAAATTTAAAAGAAAACTTCAAATTTGAGGCGCCGATTCTTCCGGCATCGATCCGCGGTGGCAAGCAACTAACGGCTGTGAATATGTCGTCGCTGGATCTATATTCGCTTTTGGTTCCAAAAACGAGCGGTATCTTTATGGTGCAAGTTTCAGGCGAAAGCATGATAGACGAAGGCATCTATAATCACGATATTTTGATCGTCGATAAAAACGAGCAGCCATCTAACGGACAGGTAGTCATCGCGGCGCTCAATGGCGAATTGCTCGTAAAAACTTATCGCGAAATAGACGGCAAAGTATATTTATTTTCAGCAAATAAAAACTTTTTGCCTATTGAAATTTTTCCCGATTGGGCATTTGAAATTCAAGGATTAGTCAAGTATTGCATTCACAATATGGTTTAGCAGCTATGGAAATTTCCGAAGATACACTCGCCGTTATCAGCTTTTTAGAAACATTAAGCGAGGGCGGATTACGCAAAAAAAATGATTTATCGGCATTATTGGAATTGTCCGCTCAAGCCGGAAGTTTCGAATTAGCCAATCAAATTATATTCACTGGCAAAAGCGTTTACAAATTATACAAAACACTTAAAAATTCGCAGAATAATGATGTTTCCACTTTGCAAAAGCAGTTGGCTGCTACTGCTGATGAAATGAAAGTTTTGCTCGGACAAGTAATCCCTATCGAAAACGAAGAGCTTCGAAAGCGCTTTGAGATTACATATTTTTCTCCTACGAGCGGCTGCCTGCTTAATCTTGTCGATTTATCCGCCGACTTATCCGTCCTTAAAGAAGCTCAGAGCCGGCGCAAAGAATTTTTTGGAGATGAGATAAAATGACATGCGGCGATTTTAAAATGGAATTCCACGGGAAAGTTATCCTCGCTTTCGTTACCGACGACGTAACTCAACTTTTTAAATTCGAGTCGCGTTATATTACGTTCTTCCTTCGCCGATTTATCGACGACAAAATGCCCTACTGGCGCCACATGTATTTTTACGAAGTAGATAATATAAACGTAGAAATCACCAAAGATGGGAAAATTTCAAAATTTGAAGATAAAGCCAAATTCCTTTTTACTTGGGCAAAACGTTTGGAGCAAACTGGCGGCTCCTGCTGCATACGCCGAACCGCCACAGTACCGAATTTTTCGCTTTTAGAAGGCAATAAAGCAAAAGTCCTGACCCTCAAATTCAATTAAATATCTGCCGAAATATTTCGCTTCACGCCCTTGTTTATTATTATAATTTTTTCAAAAGAATAATTTTCCTTAATTTGCATAGATTTATAATGCAAATCTTATATTTTTATAAAAAAAGGAGCCGAATATGTTTGGCAAAATGAAAGAATTTTTAGCTGATGAATTAAAAACATTAGAAGAACAAAAGTTATTCAAACACGAAAGAATTATCGAAAGTCCGCAAGGCGCTGAAATCACCGTTCGCGGCAAAAAAGTTTTGAATTTTTGCGCTAATAATTATCTGGGACTTTCCTCGCATCCAGATTTAATCAAAGCTGCACACGAAGCTATCGACTATCGTGGCTATGGCTTGTCTTCGGTCAGATTTATCTGCGGAACGCAAGACAT
>JBBRJR010000173.1:0-5509 GCA_038218865.1 Kapaibacterium sp. (SeqCode)
AATACCTTTTTTGTTTTCATAAATCAACCTTCTATTAAACTATTAAAAAAACAATCACCTGCTTACGATTAGAGCAAGTTTCTCATCCATTGTTTAGTTAAGACTAAAAAAATATAAGTGTAAACTAATAATATGATATAATATTGTAAATAAGTTGCGAAAAAATTATTGCTGTAATGCAAAATTATTGTAATTACTTAAAAATACTGTAATTACTTAAAAATACTGTAATTCGTGAGACTGATATGGATTTCTTCACAGGTATGGGTTCAGTTTTGAATATTGGTGGAAATTACATGATTTCAACAGTTCCGAAAGCGGAGAAGAGGCGGATATGAAAGCTCTGCGGTCAGATTGGGAAAATGTAGGGCAAGATTTTAGAATGGCAGCTATGAGCAACGGCACGGCTCTGAATCGAGGCTACGCAAGCATTTAGATGTGGCGTTCGTTGATTGCGGTATAGACAAGCAAGGGCGAAGTTTCCATGAGTTTCGTAAGACTTTTAAAAGTCGCTTAAAGAGTGCAGGCATAAGCATAGAGGACGCTCACGTTTTGATGAGACACCGAGATATATCGACGACGATGAAATTTTACACAGTGCAGAACAACGAGCAAATTCGGCAAACGTACAGCGAATTAGAAATAGAGCTTTAAGACCCGATAATAACTACACAATAACTACACAAGAACTACACAAAACAACACATAGCTAATAAAAGTTTATGAGCTTTTATGGACGTTTATGAATCGTTATGAAAATATTTCAAATAATCATCAATTTATCAAGAACAAGTCATACCAACAGAAAAAAGCCTTAATTCCAATGGAATTAAGGCTTTTCTATTCGAGCCAACTGGGGGACTTGAACCCCCGACCTGCTCATTACGAATGAGCTGCTCTACCAGCTGAGCTAAGTTGGCTTTCTTTTCGAATTACAAAAATAATCAAATTTCAATTATTTTGCAATCTATTTTTCAAATTCCAATCTATTCTTTTGGTGGCTCGCCCTCACTCTCGATTTTGTTTTGGCTTACCGTTTTGAAAAAATAATAAAATGAAGCAAATAAGCCGACTGCTGAAAACACAAGTACCCACAAGGGAGAAGTCGAATATTTGTCGTCCAGCCAAACGCCCAAAAATACAAACCCGATAATCGGCAATGCCATCTGCAACCCCAAATTCATATAGGGCCCAAACACACGAATTGATTCATTCAGCGACTCTTTGACGCCGCCCTTGTCCGGTTTTTTAATATCCATATTCCACCAACGTTTTCAGTATATCGCCTTGATAAATATTGGCAGACTCGCCGTACCACTTCTTTTCGGGAATTAATAAAATCGAGCCATAGCTCGAACGCCTCTTGGGGTCGAAAACTGACGAGGTCATCTTTGTCAATTCCTCTGGACGGAATTCATTATCGTAATCATAGACAACAACCGTCGCTCCGTACTCGACAGGCTCACCCGAGCCAATCGGGTCGCCCTCGATGCCAAACAATATAAATGGAATCTTGAACTTTATTATATAAGAGCTATCTGCTAAATCCGCCACGCAAACAACGTTTCGCGAAGCTATCTTTTGGTAGGCTTCCAAATCGTCCGAACTGCTTATTTGTACCGATGGATCTATATCTTGAAAATTCCCCGGCGAAAATGTGAAACAATAGACGCCGCTGTCGATTTGACTGCTCAAATTATCGACATCGTCCGAAATGTTTGAAAATTTATTCTTGTTCTTCTTATTTGGCGTCATATCGAACCAAACTTCAACGTGGTCGGCGATGCAAGTGTCGCAATATTGTGGCACGATCGCGTCGTCTTTTACTTTTATTGTCATGTATAAGTTTTCCACATCATAAGCAGAGCTTACCACGAAAGACAAATCTTTGGCGCCTGTGTAGTAGAACGCTCCTTTCGGCACGTAATTTATATCATCGACATAAACTTCATTTTCGAAGCCTTTGTAAATGAGCCGACCGCGATTATAGCAGGGGATAGCGGTGTAATCTGCAAAAAAATCAACACGACCCGAGCGCGTATCCAAAAATTTCTCTGTATTTTTTAAACTTTCAAAATTTCTATAGGATTCATTGGTGTAATTATTGACTCTTTTCGTAGTAAATTCATCTAAATGAATGAGAGAGCCGCTATCGAAACGGTAACCGCGTATAAGCCAATCGTAGAGCTTGTTCTTTTGAGTTATGTAGCACGAATTATTGCGTATTACGACGCCGATTTCAAGCGGAATATCGACAAATTCGTAAGTGAATTGCCCCGCCTTGACGAAATAGCCGTCTATATCGACGAATAAGTAAACTTGCATAGTACGCCCTTTTTGGGAAGCGACTCGAACTGAAAAAGCAGCGTCTTTTATGCCGTCGCCGGAGTAATCGCCAACGTCCCAACCCCAAACGGAATAATCGCCGCCTTGAGGTAAATTTTTCTCTACGTCGAGTATCATTTCTTTGTTAAAATGAGGCTCGAGCCTTTTGGCTAATTCCGCGAATTTCATTCCGCTTTGGCTGAAAGCTAAGCTCGAAAATAAAATAAAAAAAAGCGGCAAAAGAAATAACTTTTTCATTTATTTTGATTTCCTTTTTTCATTTAAATTTTGAAAATATTTCATCTTTTAGAGCGGTCAAATCGCCCTTAATTCTTGCCCCGAGCTGCGAAACTACTCGAGCTCCGACGGCTGACGCCAAATTGCCTGCTATGGTGGGATTGCCCGTTGTAATTATGCCATACATAAACGCTCCAGCAAAGCAATCGCCCGCTCCGGTTGTGTCTATCGGCTTGGCGACATAGCTGGGTATGCGGTAAATTTTATCTTCCCACTTAACTAATGAGCCTTCCCCGCCTAAGGTAATTACTACGTTTGGGCATTCCTTGCTCAAAAGCTCGAGCGCTTCGTTAGTGTCCTCGGTGCCGGTGTAGCGTTTTGCTTCGTTTTCATTGCAAAAAACTAAATCGGAGCTTTTCACGACTTTTTGTAAATTTTCTTTGAAATGATCAATTATAAAAACATCGGAAAAGGTAACGGAAATTTTTGTGTTGTGCTTTTTGGCTAAATCAATGGAGTGCAATAGGGCTTCGGTACTGCTCGGAGCAGTAAATTTGTAGCCCTCGGCGTAAAGCCACTCCGAGCGGCTGATAATATCCTCGTCGATGTGCTGCTTGCCAAAAAATGCGGTAGCGCCCAACGAAGTGTGCATAGTTCTCTCCGAATCCGGCGTTATAAACACAAAGCAAGTGCCTGTAGGGTAGTCTTTAAGCATTTCGGCTTTCAGCGAGATGCCCAAATCGATAAATTCTTTTGCGTAAAAATTGCCGTTTTCGTCGTCGCCCAAAACAGTTTTGTAGGCAGCCGAGCCGCCCAATTGAGAAAAGCAGATAACGGTATTGGCGGCAGCGCCACCGCTGCATTTGTTGCAAGTGCGGGCAGCGTAAATATCGACGACTTTTTTTTGTGCATCGCTTTCTACGAGAATCATTTCGCCTTTGCGCAAGCCGATGGTGATGAGCTCATCGTCCGGCACCTCGTATTGCATATCTACCAAACCATTGCCTAAACCGCATAATTGAATATCTTTCATTTTCCTTTTCCTTCGAGATTTTTATAATGTATATATAATGTATATATAATGTATATAAAAGCAATTATAAATAATTTCATTTCTACATAAATAATATCATCAAAAATAAACAATTACACATTGAAAACCAATTTTTTTTATAAATGCTACCAGTTTTCCGTAGGGGCATTGGGCTATAGGCGTTAGGCTGTGGGCATTAGGCTTTTGGCAAGAAGGTTGTCAGTTGTTGGTTTTCGGTAGGGGCACGGCATGCCGCGCCCTTCTACAAAGCGTCTCGGAGATTTGGTAGGGGCGAACGGCGTTCGCCTCACTTAAGAACACACCCCGACCCCTCTCGAGAGGGGACAAAAACCAATTCTTCCTCGGGGCTGCCCCATAAGTCGAAATCAAAGTATTGGGGCTGCCTCATAAGGTATATTTTTAGGTTTTATGCATAACATTTTTGTTAAATGAACAATAAAACTGCAAAAATAATATGAACACCCCTAGCCCCCTCTTAAAAGAGGGGGGGCAATAACATGGAAATTGAATCTTGTTAGCTCTTATAATTCAAGTGTTTCTTTCTCCCCCTCTTGTAAAAGGGGGCAGGGGGGTGTTTGAAAAAGTGGGTATCATCGCAAGGTTATTTGAAAATGCGTGCCAGTCTTAAAAGCACGTCATTTGACTTATGAGACAGCCCCACTGCTTGGATTTCTGTTTATGAGCCAGCCCAAAGCCCAAAAACTTTCTTCCCTGCCAACTAACCCCTGAAAATCTGCACAATATTCGCCAAAGATTAATTGAAACTATTTGCATGAATTAATATTTACTCATTGGCATTTATATTGTGGAACGATAGGGCTTTGAAGGTGTAACACAGACGGTATATTTGGCAAATTGCCCTTTGGAGGCACTTATTTATGTTGATAATTTCTGATTAAAGTTTCGTGCGAATTAGACGAAAACACTACTATGTAAGAATAGCTAATTAAAAAAAAGGCGATTTTTACAAAGGGAGCAGCAAGGCAAGCATGCTCAAGATTATTTGAAAAGTGAAAAAAAGGTGTGGCGAATAAAAGCCAAGTGGGCTAACAGGTTGCAGGCGACGGGAAAGGCAAGCAAGCAAGCTGATAGGAAGCAGGTAAGAGTTATAAAGTTGAAAGTTATAAAAGTTGAAAGTTATAAAGTTGAAAGGCAAATAAGAAAATAGTTTTCTTACCTGATACCTGATAGCTGATAAAAAAAAATATAGATTTGACGAATTATAAACTATGTGTAACAATTTTAAGGAAAAAACTTATGGAAAACGGAATTTCTACAACAATCGATACGTCGTAATGGTTATCGGTTATCAGTTATCGGTAATCGGTAAGAGGTATCGGTAATCAGTTATCGGTCGTCGGTTGAAGAAAGGTAGGATGTTAAAAGTTTGAAAAGTGGTAAAACATAAGGTTATAAGTAATTGGTTTTCTTAACCGAAAACTGGCAACTGGCAACCGATAACTTTTCTACCACAAACTATTCCACCGAAAACTGGCAACTGGCAGCCGAAAACCAAACAGACAAACGCACAACGAATTTTTGAATCAAAATTTTATAAACATTTTCGAAGGTTTTAATTATGAAAAAGAAAAACCGATTGCTAAGAATTAGCTTTCTTATTGCTTTCTTAGCCTTTTTTGGTCTCGGGCAAAATGCTTGGGCGGCAACAGTAACCTGGACCGGTGCTACGGACAATGACTGGAATACCGCTGGCAACTGGTCTCCAGCGGCATTTCCTACTACTGCAGATGATGTAGTTATCCCTACAGGAGCAACAATCACAACATCGGGTGTGGTTAATGCAAAAACTATTAGCATCAATGGTAATTCTACATTAACCATTACGCAGATTACTAATATTGCTACAGCAGGTATTGGTGGTATCACATTGAA
>JBBRJR010000174.1:0-5508 GCA_038218865.1 Kapaibacterium sp. (SeqCode)
GTTATTCCAACATTCGTGCCAATCTGATAAGCACACTATTTTTTAATCAGACCGCGACATCTAATAAATGGGCGAAATGTCATGTAATTGTTTTCGGGCGAACGCCGTTCGCCCCTACAAGAATACTAAACCCTATAACCTATTAACCTAAAACCCAATGCCCACCAATGCCTATTAACTTTTTCTGCTTACTCCCCAGGCAATAATTGACAAACCCGTAAAAGCAAGTAGGTATCCGATGTACATTGAAGGGCTGCCGACGTCTGTTTTGCGCGCCATCAAAACGCCGACGAAGGAAACAACTATTCCAGCAGCCCAAAATGCGTAATATTTTTTTGCGTATTTCATAATACTTTTATAAATTTCATATTACTTTAGCAAGGTAACAAATATGCCAGCAATTATGGCGCTGGTTATGACGCCCGAGATGTTCGCACCCAAAGCGTAAGGCATGATAATTGAGCTTGGATTTACTTCCGACACGGATTTTTGAGCTACTTTGGAAGTAGTAGGCACGCAGCTTACGCCGGCGATTCCGATGACCGGATTGAATTTTCCTTTTGTAACGAAAAACATAATATAGCCGCCCAATATGCCGCCAATTCCAGAGAACAAAAGTGCCAAAATCCCCAATATCAATAATTTAAACACGACAGGACTAAGGATGGTGCTCGCTTCGCAAAGGACTCCGAGCAATATGCCTAGAAAGAAAGTGGCGCCGTAAAGGATGGGCCCGCTGATAACATCAATATAGTGCTTTATGCCTGATTCGCGAACCGATACGCCCAAAAACAGCGAGAAGAAAAGCGGCGCCGCAACTGGGAAAAGCAAGCAAAGAACCACGCAAGTGATAAAAGCGAAGGCGAGCTTTTCGTTTGCACTGATAACAATTATCTTTTTCGGCGGTGCCATTTTGATTCCTCTAAGCTCTTTCGGAATCATGAGTTTAATAAGATAGGGATAGCCGCCGTAGGTTAATCCCAAGTACAGATAGGCAACGACTGTTATCGGAACAAATAAATTTTTCGATAGCATAAGAGAGCCGAAGAGTACCATTGGCCCGTCCGCGCCGCCGACGAGTGAAATAGAGGCGGCGTCGTTGAAACTCAATCCCATCGCAACAGCTATCGGAAAGGTAACGAATGTGCCTAACTCGGCGCAAATAGCGATAAACATGCTCGTGAACGGGCGGGCAAGCAAGAAGCCTACGTCGAGCAGGACGCCGATGCCCATAAAGACCAAGCAAGCGATAAGCCCGTTGCTGAAGGTCAGCGTGAAAATAGGCTGCAAGAAATCTATTTGCAATATGTTCATTAACTGTGCAGGATCGGAAATCATTGGGTTCAAAAATAAAGTGCCGTGCTGCCCGGTATCGAGCATAAGGACGCCCGCGTTTACGGCTGCCATGCCCAAGCCCATGGGTATCATAAGCAGCGGCTCCAAGACTTCCTTTTTGCCGAGATAGACTAATAATCCACCTAAAAGGATAAGCCCGATGCGGCCCAATGCTATCAAAAGCGTTGAGTCTAAGAGAGTGTCAATGCCTTGAAAAAGGCTTAAAAAATCATTTAAATTCATTGGGATATTTTCCTTTACTTAGCTTTTTTTGAAAAGCTTAAGCGAGAAGTATATTATTTTTATTAATAAAACTACGAAAAATGAGATAACCACAGTTACGCCGAAAACTGTAAGTGCGATTGAAATAGATTCATTCATTTCTATTGTTCCAAAATTATTTTACTTGATGAGAAGACATGACAGTCATACGCCCCATACGAGACCAAGCGGAATCATTTGCATTGCGGAGGAATTTAATTTGCCTAACCACAATGTGTTTGCTAAGTACAATAGCGGCGGCGGCGGAAATAATTGCGACGAGCTCATCAGGAGAATTATCCAAATCGGATAAATCTCTTAATCTAATTGCCTCCTGTTCGGCAATCTTTTTTTCTTTCAGAGCTAATTCGATAGCCAGATTGTGTTTGTAGAGCCTTAATCCAAAAAATCTGAACAAGACAGTTATCACTGCTAAGATTACAAATACTAAAATTAATACCATTGCTTTTATATCCAAAATTTATGTTATTTGGCAAAAATCAGCATATTTTTGCATCTTTTTGAGCATTTTTCAAAATTTGGTAGCTTTTTCGCATTTGCAATAACTTTTTGAAAAATGACAAAAATTCATTTACAAAACTATGAAAAATATCAATTCAAACAAATAAGAGATTTTTTTATTTTAAAAAAAATCTTATTAGGCAACACTAAGAATATCAATGGTTTTAATGTATTTTATTATATTAATATTACATAGTTGAAAAAATTAACGATTCTCATTTAAGAAATTTTTCATGCTTAAAGGTTATCAACTAACAGGATCCGGGCTTAACTTTACTCATTACTAATAAAATTAACGAAAGTATCAATGGGAAATATTAATCGTTTATTTGCAATTATGACAAAAATAAATATGAAATAATCTAAAGTAAAAAAAAATCTTTGATAATCCAAAAAACTTCCTTATTTTTGTATTCTTTTAGAAGGTGTCGTAGCCAAGTGGCCAGGCAGTGGTCTGCAAAACCACCAACGCCGGTTCGAATCCGGCCGACACCTCTTTTTTTATGTTAATATAATCAAATTGGTGAAATATGGGAACAACAAGTGATTTGCGTTCCGGAGCCGTTATCAAATTCAATGGAGAGAACTGTTTAGTTCTCGAATCCGAGCACCGCACTCCAGGCAATCTACGAGCTTTCTATCAAGTAAAGTTGCGTAATCTCCGTTCCGGAAAATTATTGGAAAATCGCTTTCGCTCCGGCGAATCAATCGATTTCGTTCGAGTCGAACGTCATAACTATCAATTCCTTTACAAAGAAGGCGAACACCTGATTTTTATGAACAACGAGACTTACGACCAAATTCACGTCGATATTGAACTTTTGGGTAGCGCAGTTAACTACCTCAAAGAAAACCAAGAAGTACAAATTTCTTTCGAAGATACAATAGTTTTAGGCGTCGATTTGCCAACTACTGTGAACCTCCGAATTACTTTCACTGAGCCCGGCTTAAAAGGCGACACAGCCACCAACGTGCTGAAGCCCGCTACCGTCGAAACTGGCGCGCAAGTAAACGTACCGCTTTTCATAAATGAAAATGACCTTATCAAAGTCGATACACGCAGCGGCACTTATATGGAAAGAGTAAAAGAATAAATTTTACTTATAAATATTTTTTAAGAAGGTTTCGTCAAAAGCGAAGCCTTTTTTTATTCAATAAAACTAACGTTCGTCCGCCTTTATTTTTTTAAAATATTAATAAGAGGAAAATTTATGGATTTAGTCCTACTTAAAAAACTAATGAAAATGATAGACGAAAGCACTATCAACGACTTCGAACTTGAAACTGAAGGCATCAAAATAAAGCTCTCCAAAGGACAGTCTCCTACCCAAATCGTTACCGTACCGCAACAAATTACCGCTATGCCGCCCGCTCCGCTTGGCTTTTCGTCTTCTTTGGAAAGCAACGGCGAAGAAGCAGTGCCTAACGCCGACAACGATAATCAAGGATACTACGAAATCCGCTCTCCGATAGTAGGCACGTTCTACCGCTCGCCATCGCCTGAGTCCCAATCGTTCGTCGAAATCGGCGCAAGCATAGAGCTTGGCACAACTCTTTGCATTATCGAAGCAATGAAACTTATGAACGAAATCGAAAGCGACGTCAGCGGCACAATTGTCAAAGTATTGGTAGAAAGCGGCCAGCCCGTCGAGTACAATCAAGTATTATTCCTTATTAAAACAGACTAAATCATTATGATAAAAAAAATATTAGTTGCAAATCGCGGCGAAATTGCTCTGAGAATTATTCGTGCCGCAAAGGAAATCGGGATAAAAAGCGTTGCAGTATTCTCCGAAGCAGACCGCGACAGCTTACATGTTCGATTTGCCGACGAAGCTATTTGCATAGGTCCCCCGCCGAGCAAGGATAGTTATTTGAATATTCCGGCAATTATCACAGCCGCTCATTTAACCAACGCAGACGCAATCCACCCGGGCTACGGCTTCCTTTCTGAAAATGAAAGATTTATAGAAATATGCAACACGCATAACATTACGTTCATAGGCCCTTCGGCAGACGCCATAGCGCGGATGGGAAATAAATCAGTTGCTAAAGAAACTATGAAAAACGCAGGAGTGCCAGTTGTTCCCGGAAGCGACGGCGTTGTAAAAGATTACGCAGCCGCCAAAGCCTTCGCCGATGAGTTCGGATACCCGCTTATGATAAAAGCAGTTTCGGGCGGAGGCGGCAAAGGAATGCGCCTTGTGCAATCTGCCGATGAATTAGAAAATTCCTTTATATTAGCATCGACCGAAGCTGACAAATTCTTTTCCAATCCTGAAGTATATTTAGAAAAATTGATTGAACCAGCTCACCATATCGAAATTCAAGTATTTGGCGATAAGTTCGGGAATATCATTCACCTAAACGAAAGAGAATGCTCGACTCAAAGGCGCCACCAAAAGCTGATTGAAGAGTCGCCCTCGCCGATAGTCAATGCCAAATTACGCAAAGCAATGGGCGAAGCCTCCGTTTTAGGCGCACGTGCAGTTGGCTACTACGGACCCGGAACTATTGAATATTTAGTTGACAATGGCGGAAACTTTTACTTCATGGAAATGAATACACGAATACAAGTCGAACACCCCGTAACTGAAGAATCGCTGTCTATCGACTTAATCAAAGAACAAATCTTGGTTGCCGGCGGCAGTAAACTATCGCTCAAAGAAAAAGCACCCCTTTTCCATGCAATAGAATGCAGGATAAATGCAGAAGACCCCGAAAACGGATTTCGTCCGACGCCGGGCAAAATCACTACACTGCACTTCCCGGGCGGACACGGCATTCGCGTAGATTCGCACATTTACAACGGATACGTAATTCCCCCTTACTATGACTCGCTCGTAGCAAAACTAATCACATTCGGCTCGAATCGCCAAAGCGCTATTGCAAAGATGAAGCGAGCACTTGATGAATTTATTATAGAAGGGATAAAAACAACAATTCCTTTCCACAAAAAAATGATGGACAACGAGGACTTTCTCGCAGGAAGGATTGATACGAAGTATTTGGAGAGAAACGATTGGAATTTGTTGTAAATTTAAAAGAAATATTTGTAAATTTGTAATTATTTTATTTGTAAAAAAATTATATTTGGAGTTAATATGAATTTCCCTAATGAATTAAAGTACACAGAAGACCACGAATGGGTAAAAGTTGAGGGCAATATCGTTACCATCGGCGTTACCGAACACGCTCAAAGCGAGCTTGGAGACGTTGTTTATGTTGACATAGCTGACGACCTAACCGAAGTAGTAAGTGGCGAAACTTTCGGAACAATCGAAGCGGTAAAAACTGTTGCAGACCTTTTCGCACCAGTTTCCGGCAAGGTTCATGAAGTAAATCGCACGCTTAATGATAATCCCGAAGTTGTCAACCAAGATCCTTATG
>JBBRJR010000175.1:0-5460 GCA_038218865.1 Kapaibacterium sp. (SeqCode)
GACATAGACTCATTTTTGAAAGCCAACGACTTATTTTATAGTTTAAAGCAATTCAATTCAAACGAAATTCTCGACCTTTTTGAAAATGAATCAGTTATAATCGAGGATCATCTAAAAAGTTTAAAAAACTTAGTTTCGCCCTATAGAACTAAAAAAACCAACTACAACTCGGTTTTAGCCAATATCGAAGAAACATTGGAAATGGATAATCGTACAATTTTACTTGAAAAATTCAAAAACGACTTGGTCAAAAGTACGGCGACGATAGATCTATCACTACAAGTAGTGCCGAGAGAGCGAAAAACCATTGACGTAGTGCCGATTTCCTTAGCTCTTGATACCATTAAAGGGTCAGCGATAGGCGCCGGAGTTACCAAAGCCTTTGATTTAGCTGACAGGATGCACGATTTCATCCTTGCTCTGGCAGAAAACCACATACCTGTCAATAATTACCAAATGGACGTCCTTGTCAAATGCAATAAGCTATTCCAAGATATTGCCAGAACTTCTGCTGTCGCGCTTATCGATAAATTTATGGAATATTCTGATTATATTGATAATTACAGCAATTTCCTTAATGATTTTTTGACTGATCGCGACGTAACCGTTCCGACTCTTAGCGCCAAATTTTCGGATTCCGCCGATTTGACTGATGGCGACTCGAATCAGAGACTATTCAAACAAGAAGAAAAGCTTCTTTTCTTTGGGTATAAAAGCGACAAAAGTAGCGATGACCAAAAGTATAATCAATTGCTCGACTCTACCGTCAATATCATTTCAAATTTATCTCGTTTGAAAAACTCAATTACGTCCGTTAAACAATTGAAGAACAATCTGAGAAGCTTGGAACTCGCTGGCAATAGTATTTTGTACAATATCGCAAATACCGAAAAAATCACACAAATCGTGTTTGACATAAATAAAAAATTAGAACATGTCATAGATAAATTAGACGCCGCCACCGAAAGTATTGATAGTTCGTCTGTGCAAATCAAAAATAGAATTGATAATATTTATTCAAATTTATTTGATTTAAGGTCAGTCGCTTTCGGCGATATATTGCTCAGTTTTAATGATTTGGCAGAAGACTTAGCCAGCTTAAACAAAAAGAAGGTCAAATTAAAATTTGTTGGTAGGTTTTTGCGAATCGGCGTAGAACTATCTCCCTTGCTGGAAGTTGTTTTGCCCCGTATTTTGAGATATATTATTGTTACTAATATTGAACCCGAAGATATTCGCCTCGAATTGGGTAAGCAGTCTGCTGCTGAAATTGTAATAACCGCTTATATTTCATCTGGTAAATTGATTATTAAGTTTTTTGACGACGGATCGGGCAAAGAATATAAAATGCAGGAAAATGACTTGGCTGATATTTTTGGTTTGATTAATAAAAATAACGGTAAAATTCAAGTAGAATCTCGGCATTTGAGTTTCTCGAAATATACTCTGTCCTTCGATATGAAGTATGTAATAATCAAATGTTTGCTTTTTTCAGTCGCCGGCACGCAGTATGCCCTGCAAAAAAGCGACAGCGATGGATTGATATTTATTGAAGAGTATAATTTATATAAATATCAAAATTTAAAGATAATCGAACTAAATAAAATTCTGGGTGTTCAAACTTCGCAAATTGCTCCCACAACAAAACCAGCAGTAATAATCAATGATTCTAATACAGATTATGCTGTGCTTTTCGATAAATTTTTGGGCGAGGCGGAGCTACTCGTTGAGCCGACTAATGGATATTTTAAAGACAATCCGCTTGTAAATTCGACTTCGATTATAAATGATGCCCCAGTGGTAATTATCGACAAATCAAAATTGTTGGAAATCATAGGATAGGCATTGGGCGATAGAGAAGAAAAGTTGCCAGTTTCCGGTTTCCAGTGAAAGGAAAGGCATTTCCCAAAGCCTAATGCCCAAATCTTTTTCCACTTATTCAAATATTTTTTCTAATTTAGTGTCATATTATTATATACTTATTTATAATAATTCATAGGATTATTTTTATGGAACGGACTATTCCAACAAGTTCAGATAATTTGAATTTTGACAAAGTATGGCTGATGTTTCAAGAAACAGATAAAAAATTTAAAGACATTGCCCTGAGTTTTCTGGAAACAAAGGATTTGCTGGCGCAATCTGCTTTGGAGAATGAGCGTAGATCACGTGAAACTGAACGGCAGATGAAGAATTTGATAAAGAAGATGGGCGAAACAGAAAGCCGTTGGGGTAAATTTGTGGAATCTCTCGTGGAAGGCGCTTTAGTTGAGATGCTGAACGCGCGCAATATCTTTGTAAATCACACTTCTATGCGCGAAAAGATGCTCTACGAAGGACAACAGTATGAGTTTGATATAATTGCGAAAAACGGCAAAGATATAGTTATTGTCGAAGTCAAAACAACACTAGACGTAAACGATGTGAAGCACTTTATCCATAAATTAAAAATATTCAAGCAAGCCTTTCCTGAATATGCCGAGAAGAATGTTATAGGCGCTGTTGGTTATATTACTTATGAAGGCGAATCAGCAATCTTTGCCGAAAGACAAGGGCTGTTTGTTATCAGAGCGACTGGTGAGAGTTCTAAAATCATCAATGAGGACAACTTTAAGCCAGTGCATTGGTAGATAGTCAATTAGGAATCAGGAAAATACAGTTCAAAGTTCAATGCCTTTACTGGAAACCGAAAACTAATTCACCTCTCCCCGACCCTCTCCGAAGGAGAGGGAGGAAGAAAGCGGCTGTGTTGTAATGGCTTACGAGTCTTGTGCTTTTTGTTCTTCTTTCCCCCTTTTTTAAAAGGGGGTTAGGGGGATTTTCCAAAAACAATACAAATCCCCCTGTTCGCTTTGCTCACTGCCCCCTTTTGAAAAAGGGGAAAAAATCATTTTTCTTTCCCTAACGCCAACTGCCCAAAGCCTATTTAATCTAACAGCCCAGAATCGTTACTGAAATAAATTTTTGGATAATCGAAAAAGCGGATTTTTCCGTTCTTTTCTTCGATTTCCTTCCACGAATCAATCTCAATATCTATGCAAAAAACGCCGCAAGTGGGTATGTTGTCTATGTATTCACCAGAAAAATAGGAGTAAAGCGTGGTCATGTCAGGATTATGTCCGAAGACTATAATGCTTGATAAATTATCATCTAACAAAGTCAGGCGCTTGATAATATATCGCGATCCCCTGTCATAAACACCTCTGTCATATTCAATGCGGTCGGCATCATATCCCAAAGCCTCGGCAAAGTATTTGCAAGTTTCAGCGGCTCTTTTCGCCGAGCTTGATAAAATTAAATCGGGCTTGAGAAATTTTCGAGCAAAAATGCCGGCTAACAGCTTAGCGTCGCGGTCGCCACGTGCATTTAAGATACGCTCAAAATCTGATCCTTGCGGATTATCATGGTTTGATTTGGCATGTCGCACAAACACAATAGTTTTCATTTATTGAGCCGTTTTTGTTTGTGTTTTAAAAATTGCTTTCTCATTTTGGACAATCCTCAGCACAGCTTCGGCGTTGTCGTATTGTTTTTTCTTTTTGTAGCTCTCGACAAGTATTTTAGTGAAATCTTCTCTAATCTGATTTCGCATTGCGGTGTCCTGAACTTGAAACCAAGCCCTTTGCTCAAAAAGAACTTTCAGAGTATTGATAGAGCGAGTAGGGTTTTTCAGCGTGTCTTGCGCCGCTTTGGCTATAAATCTTTTCAATCTTGCCGTAACATCACTGCGAGGTGTAAGCTGTTCGTCGTATTTTTCCAGCCGCGATTGATTGAAATTCTCAATTTTATGGCGTAACTCCACAACTGTCTCTGGATTTTGAAAATCATATATCTTAAACTTTATAGGCATCGGAGGGCGGATATATATCGAAACGTCTGAACTATGGCGGGGGAATCCAGCTTTTTGCATTTTGTCGAATAACTCGGAAGCCGTTGCGTAATCCAAATTTGTTTCGACCATAGTCAAAAGCCCACGCATAAGCAGCGAACCCATAGCGCCATCGAATCGGGAGAATTGGCGAACCATTGCCTGCTTGATAAATTGTGCTTGGTTATAGACCCGCTGATAATCATCGCCGCCCAAGCCGCGACGCGACCGAAGCACTTGCAAAGTCTGCGGAGCTTCGCGGTAGCCTAAAAATTCTATCAATCCCATTGCCTGCGAAAACCCGAATTCCGCCCAATAGTGAATTTTGTCGAGCCGCGTAATGCGTGCTAATTCTTTTAGGTAGGCATTACGACCATGAGAGGCTCGCATAATTGTCAGCTTGTTTAGCCCGGTGGAGTCATCATAGCCGCAGTCGGCGTGAGTATCTCGCGGCACGCTATATATTTCGATTTTGCCACTATCCAGCAAAAGCGAGATGACGTGGTTTGCGTCGGCATGTTTTGTGCCAGCGCCTAATCGGGAATCGACGCCAGTAACGGCGATATTGACTCTGCGTCCCAAAAATACGGTACGATTAGTCGTGCCGGCATTAGGGTCGAGCGCTATTGTTACGTCCTTAGGCTCACTTAGAACCACATAATTATCAGTTGAATCGACTACTGGCATTACTGCTTTGATAAACTCTTCGCTAATTTCTTCACTTGTCGTATCTTTTGTAATAACGGGCTTTTGTGAGGAAGTAGCGTTCGATGTTGTTGCGAAATTAATGCCCAAAAAGACAAGAATTGAAACAGCTAAAATAGTTAATATAATTAATGTATATTTGGTTTTTTTATTCGTTTTTTCGGATGCGGAACTCATTGATGTTGCTTTGTAATAGTTATTATAAATTAGTTCAATATAGAAAAACAATTTAACAAGATTTCTTTAAATAAACAAATAGTTAAGAGTTTTCAAATAAATTAATTTTTTTAGATGTAAAATATTGAATAAATTTACAAAATTATTTGATTTTTAGAATAAAAAATGATAATTTCGCTAATCAACGAAATGTGGAATACAAATAATATGAAAATTTTAATGAAGATATTTAAAGCCTTGTCTGACAAAAACAGAGTCCGTATATTACTAATGCTCACTCGCAAACAGCTGTGTGTGTGTGAAATACAAGATATCCTCAAAGTTACAGTTTCTACTGTATCCAAACATCTTTCGATTTTAAAAGATGTAGGCTTTATTCTTGATGAAAAAGACGGAAAATGGGTGAACTATAAGTTGAATACAGACTCGAAAGATATGATACTTAATCAGTTAATCCTGATACTACCCTTTTACCTTAACGATGATGAACAGATAAAATCCGATATGGAAAAGGTTAGTACAGTGTGCAGAAACAATATTTGCAATGGCTAATATTGTAAGTGTCATTTCGTTGTTTAACAAAATGTAATAAAAAAAATCAACAAATGAATGTTAATATGAAATCTTTAATTCAAAATCATAAAATACTATTACCGGCTTTGCTGCTTCCGATTTGGCTTGTCGTGTATCATTATTTGGAGCCAATGGCT
>JBBRJR010000176.1:0-5401 GCA_038218865.1 Kapaibacterium sp. (SeqCode)
ATTGTTGGCACATCGCTATTTTGGGAAGTACTCGGTTTGCTTTTAGGCTTTGCAGTAACTTTTGATTTTTCTTTTTTAGGAAAATTGTTAATTTCAATTTTAGTTTGATTAGTTTCTTTTTTACTAAAGAAAGTGTCGCCATATTTATTCCATGCAAAATATCCGCCTGTGCCGATTAACAGCAGGAGTAATATTGCGGCAGCCAATAACGCGGCTCTGAATATCGGGAAAGGCTTTCTTTCTTTTTCAGGCTTATCAGTATCTTTTGGCGACTCCTTTTCCTCTTTAACCTTTTTGTTCTTCCTTTTGAAAAACGAGGAAGGAGCTATAACTAAATTGTTATTTTCCTCATCTGACTTATCCTCTTCATTTTTGGCGAAATTTGAGGGCTTGTCTAATTTCAAGCCAGTTATATCGACAAAAATCTCGTCCTTTTTATTTTCGCCTGCGTGAAAAAGCGGCTTGTCATCGCTTTGAGCGATTTTCTTTTTATTTTTGCTTGGTTTCGACTGTTTTAAATCTTTTTTTATTAATTTGATAAATTCTGGGTCTAGAACAACTTCTTCTTCGGATTCTTGATTACGTGGAACAGCATCTTCCTCGTCGGCTTCGGTTTTGATAGAGGAAAAAGATTCTTCTTTTTCATTTTCAAGGTGATCTAAATGTAAATCTTCATCATCTTCATTTGACATTTCATTTCCGCCTGAATTGAAGTTCTCTGGCTCATCAGTTTCATTGAAACTGTCGATGAGAGATTCATAATTATCATCTGCTGTGTTTTCTTCAGCTACGGGCTTTTCTTCAGATTTTTCGTCATCAAAAATATCCCATACAGAGCCTTCCGATGGTACCTCATGGATTTCCTCATCTACAAAATTAGCTTTTTCATGTTGACTTCCAATTTCTTCTTCCGGTGATTTATTCAATTTAATCTCAGCAACATTCTCACCCAATTCAGGAAGTTTCTGAGGATGTTTTTCTCCCGGTCTCAAAGAAAATGTGTCATCATCAGGCTCGCCGATGTTGAAGCCAGCTACGATTTCTTCAGGAGTCAATATGTTTTGTGGTATTTTCATTAAAATTGCCAAAGCAAACCTAAATTGGCAAAAAGCCCTCTTTCTTTGTAATTATTCCAAATATAAATATTTGAACTTGTTAAATTATGAAAATTTACAAACAATAAAAAATTATTATTTAAATTATAATCAACTTTTACATTTAAATCGATATAACCATCAATTTTATCATTATTAATAACGGAAACGTCACGTTCTCCGATATAAACTAAACCAATTTGCGTGCCAAGTTTCTCAAAAAATAATTGTCGGAAACTTCCTTCGAATTTCAAAGCGGGATAGTAAGGAACATTGCCATTGAAATTATTCATCGAACTAACTGTATAAGCCATATTGGCGGTAAATCGACTGTTTTCGGCAACTTCCCAAATTATTTCGGGAATTATTTCAAGCACTGTGCCATCGTCATAAGCAATCGTGAAAGTGTTGCCACCGGCGTCATCAAAAAATGGTAATCTATTTGCAATTCGCCATTTGAGCCCGCCCGAAAACGTAAGTTGTTCAGTAGGATGAAGTAAAATCGAGCCGTTGATAAGTGCTATATTATAGACGAAATCGATTGGCGTTTGAAAGTTAAGATATGGATTAGCGGCGAAATATTCGCTAAAAGTATTATTTTCGAGACCGCTCGTAAAAGATCCTTTAATCGTAATTAATTGACTCATCCTATATTCTACTTCGCCTTTTAAAAACAAGCCGCCCCGAGAAACGCTTGCAGAGTTCACGGTTGATTGAAATCCCAAGCCGCCCAAAAACGATATTTCATTTGTAAAAAAAGATGCCTGCCCGTCGAGCTGCAAGAAATTAACAGCATTAGAGCGTAGCGAATGGAAGTCCAACAAAACATTGCCTGCCAAAAGATAATTATTCCACATGCTTTTTACTTTTAAAAAGCCTTTTATATTATTGTCAAATGCCTTTCGCGATGCTATATAATCTGCATTTTCATCGCTTGCCAATTGTAAAGAATTAACAAGTACACCTGTATTAAACGAAACATTCCTATAGCTGCCGTCTGTTTCGATATTTACGCCAAATTTCGTTGCAGAAATATCATAAAATGAATTTTCTTGCTGCGATAGAGCATTAGCGTAAAGATTATAGTTTGAATTATTAACAAATACGGAGGTGCGAGTTCGGCTTCCACCGAATAAAAAATATTTCTCCGGAGCGATAAAATCTGAATATGCTTTTAAAAATAATTTTTGATAATCTGAGCGATTTACGTCGCCACCCGAATAATTGTATCCAGCATTGGCGAATAGTTCGTATCCTTGCCAATTTTTCCTATAGCCAGCTTCTATATCTGGTGTTCCAAAGAGACCCAAGCTCCCTTTCAAAAATCCGCTATGAAATCGGCGGCTTAGTGAATGCGAGGGCAATGGATCTGGCGCAATCAAAACAGCAGACTGTTTCTCGAGAGAATTAAGCGAATCCAGCAGGAAAGAATTAAGCAGATAAGTGCGGCTCGGCATCTGCTTAATGCCGGAGCGAACGTTTAATTGCTCTACGCCTTCAATTATAAAATTTGGCAATTCCAATGGTTTTGGTGTCTCGAGCGTTGGCTGTGCTGGCTGCGATTGCGAATGGCTCAAACTGAAAAAGGACAAAAAAACCAGACAAACAACCGATGACTTTATTATTAATTTCTTTAATTTCATATTTTTATACTCTTTTTGCAAAAATTGGATAAATTGATTATTTTAATCGTTTAAGTCGTGATTTCGCAGTCTTTCCAAAATCATCTTCCGGACGCAAGGCTTCAAGCGTACTGTACATCTCGCGAGCTAAAGCTTTTTCGTCCTTTTTTTCGTAAAGTTCGCCAAGATTTAAAATCGCAAGCGAAAACCAATCTTCGTACCCTGTGAAATGCTCTTTGATGACAAGAAATTCTTTGATAGCATTGTCAGGATTGCCCTCTCTCATCCAAAGTTCACCTAAGCGATATTGAGCTTCTGAGGCGATTATTGGGTTCTGCTCTACTTTCGCCAAAATCGCAAAGTGGACACGTGCTGAATCATACATATCCTTGCTGCGGTAGTACATCGCTATCTTATAGCGGGAGTGGTCGCCGTAATCCATGCTTGCAAATTCATTGGCTACTTTTTCAAACATTTTAATTGAGCCCAAGGTGTCGAGCAGTGCAAGTTTTATCATTGCTCGCTCGTAGCCAGCTTGCGCGGCCGCTTCCAACTTTGGATAATTCTTTTGTAGCATAGCCAGTACTGTGTCGGCTCTTAAAATATTATTTGTTTGCTTAGCCAATAAACCAGATTCGAGCAATCCCAAGGGTGCGTAATCACTATTTGGGAATTTTTTGTATAAGCTGTTATAAGATTGAAAAGCTTTTTCGGGCTCATTCATATTAGCATAACTTTTGCCCATCCAATAAAGAGCTTCGGCAGATTTCTCGCTTTCCGGATAGTTTTTAGTGAAATTATCGAATTCGGAAATTGCATCGGCATATTTGCGTCCAGTATAAAACATTTCAGCTTTTTTATATTTGAAATCTTCTATATACGGAGAATTGGGGTTCGATTCAATATATTTGTCGGCTATATCTATAACTTCTGCGTCGCGTCCTAAAGCCATAAGCGCATACTGCACGCTTTTCATTGCTTCGGGCGCTAATTCATTACTCGGGAAAGTTGTAACAACGTATTGGTATCCTCTAATGGCTTCTTCGTAATTGCCTAAATTATAGTATGCATCGGCAATAGCGTAATAAGCTCTCGGTACTAACGTACTTTGAGGATAGGCTTGTACCAAAAATTTGAAATTATCTATACATTCGGCGTATTTATGTTGTTGAAATCTAATCCAGCCGATTAAATATAGAGCATTTGGCGAATAAGGTGAATGATTATACCTATTAACAAAATTGAGCAAAGCAGTAATTGATTGCTCATACTGTTGCAATCTGTAATACGAGTGTGCTAATTGATAAGCCGAATATTGTCCTTCTTCGGATTCGGGTGCTAAAGTCAATGCTTTTTGGTAAGATTCCGCAGCTTTTGAATAATTTTTGGTTAAGTAATATCCATCGCCTTGGCGGGTTAAAACCTCTACTGCATAATTGGATCTAGGATATTCACTGACAAGCTGTGCGAAAATTTTCGATGATTTTTCGAAATTTTTCATTCTGAAATGAGACCAACCATAGCCATAGAGAACTTCTTCGCGGCGTTTGGTTTTGGGATGATTTTCAAGAATTTTGGCATAAGTGTCGCTTGCATTGTTCAATAAATCTGAGCGGTAGTAGCTTTCTGCGAGCCAGAAAAGTGCTTCATCCATTTGTTCAGAATTTTTATTTTCGGCAATATAAGCAAGCAATGGCTTTACGGCTTCTCCGCTACGAAGCGCCAGAGCCAGCGAAATACCTTGTTTTAATCGAGATTCGGAAATATACCATTTTTTTTGTGGCAAGTAAACATCGGTGCTGTTGAGAGCCAGCTGTTCAGCTTTTAGGTATTCATTGTAAGCTTTATCGTATTGTTTCAATTCCATATACGTGGCGCCCAAAAGCAAATTAACTCGGACGGCAGTTTTACCGTCTAAAGCTTCGCGGTCGGCACGCTCTAAATCACGCCGTGCTTGTGCGAAGTTGCCATCTTCGTAATTCATCTGCCCCAATTCAAGCAATACAATACCCACAAATGGATAATCGGCTTTCATCGACAGGGCAGAGAGCTCGCGACGAGCAGTTGCAGTGTCGCCCATGCGCTTTAATGTTACGGCGCGAAACATCTGAGCGAGGGCTTTGTCTCTATCGACCTCTTCGCTGGCTGTGATAATTTTATCATAATAAGTAAGAGCTTTTTCATATTGGTTTTTGCTCAGATGAGCCCAGCCAGCACCTAAAAGTGCTTGGGATAACAATCGGGAATCAGGATAGCGCTCGATTAGCGTTTCAAATGAAGTACTTGCTAAATCATAATTACCAGCTAAATTATAAGATTCGCCGCGAAGATAAAGCAAATTTTCTTGTATATTGTCCGAAAAACTTTGTTTTTCATATTTTTGGGCTATAGTATCTTCTGATTGAATAATCCTATAAATCGTTTCAGCTCTTTCAATTGCCAGCAAGCTCGAGCGAAAATCCCTCAAGAGCAAATGGTTATTTGCTTCGCGAACGAAGGACGGCAAATATGTATTTCGATACAAAAATTTGCTTTGGAGCTCGCGATACGAAATAATTGCTTCAGTATAATCGCGGTTAATTTCTTTTATAGTAGCTATAGCATATTGTGCATCGTCGGCAAATTCACCAAAGCTATATTTGTTTACGAGGGTTTCAAAAAGGGGTAGGGCGTCGAGCTGTTTTC
>JBBRJR010000177.1:0-5400 GCA_038218865.1 Kapaibacterium sp. (SeqCode)
CCTATGTCAGACAAGATGATCGCTGGCTTAACAGAATGAATAATATCCCAAGCCACTTTCCCGTCGTCAGCAGTATATATTTTCACCTCCGGAAAAGACTTTTCGATTAGCTTTTCGAGTGTCATTAAAATAGCTTTCTCATCGTCGGCAATGAGAATTGATATATCTTTATTCATTTTGTGTTTCTCCGGCTTTAGAGATAAATTGATCTGTCGAAAGTTGTTTGATTAAAATACTTACACGCCTATTCGATACGTCGAAGGGATTTCCCTGATTTCGCAGCTTTCTATCGGCAAACCCAGTTACTTTCATGGCTTGACCTTCCCAAAGTCCGCGGCTTTCGAGCAAACGGCGTGCTGCGTTAGCTCTATCTGAGGACAGCTCCCAGTTGGAATAAATCGCCTTGCTGCGAAAAGCGCGGCTGTCGGTATGCCCTTCGATTTCTACATTATTTGGCAATTTCCCAATCTCACGTGCCAATTTAGTTAAAATTACTATAGCTTCGGGTTTGAGGGTTGCGCTGCCGACTTCAAAGAAAAGAGATTCGCTCGATTCAATCAGCTCTATGCGCAAGCCTTCCCTTGTCATTTCAATTTTTATTGATGAAATAATATCTTTTAGTTCTGGTTTAGCAGATAATTCATTTTTAATTTCATTTTTTAATTTTTCGCCAACTACTTCAACTCTTTTAGCAGCTTGGGCGCTGTCGCTCATAGCTTTGAACAAGGATTCGGCTTCGATTGTATCCATTTTTTTCTTTTCGAATTGGATGACGAAAGCATTCTCGTTTTCGCCTTCTTTTTTGCCTTCACCTTTGTTGCGCTCGGGCTGAAGATTTAAATCTATTGGAATAGTTCTTTTGCCAGTAACAAAGCTAAAAGCGCCCGGCTCTTGAAAATAAGACGAAACACTTTCTTTTACTTCTTCGCTGGAGGCAAGAATCCACATTACAATAAAAAAAGCCATCATTGCGGTTACGAAATCGGCATAGGCTACTTTCCAAGCTCCGCCGTGATGCCCACCGTGTCCGCCTTTTTTAACCTTTTTTATTATAATCGGTTGTTCTTTATGCCCTTGGTCGTTATCGTTTGCCATATTTGCTCCAAGCCCTTATCATCGTTTAATGTTTTCTTCTGTTTCTTTAAAGCTTGGTCTTAGTTCAGGGTCAATTGCTCGTCGTCCGTACTCGATAGCAACAGTAGCTGGCGCTCCTTTGGCAAACGAAAGCAAAGCAGACTTAAGGCATTGTAAATATTTTGCTTCTTTGGCAATGATTTTGCTCATAAGCGAGGAAATCGGTCCAACCACGCCATAAGAAATCAACACACCCAAAAATGTACCTACCAAAGCGCCTGCCACGTGATGACCCACCGCTTCGGCGCCTTGGTTAATCGAAGCCATAGTAACGATAATACCCAAAACTGCCGCTACGATACCTAAGCCCGGGAATGCATCGGCAAGAGTTTGTACAGCACCAGGGATAACTTCTTCTTCCTCGTGCAATGCTTCCAAGTCAATATCCATAAGCTCTTCCAAATCATGCGCGGGAACGCCACCGGAAAGAACTACTTTCAATGTATCGCAAAGAAATTCAACGGCGTGGTGGTTAGCCAAAAAAGTTGGATATTTTGATATAATAGAACTGGACTCGGGATTCTCCACGTGCTGCTCGAGTGCAATTAAGCCTTCTCGCTTGGCAAATTGAAATAATTCATAAAGCATTTTCAGCAAATCCAAATACGCTTCTTTGCTAACTTTTGGCGGCTTAAAAGTAGCAAGCATACCTGAAATGATTTTTTTAATTACCGGTAGTGGGTTTGCAATTAAAAGCGACCCAACCGCAGCGCCGATAATTACGATATACTCAGAAGGCACAAAAAGAGCCGCAGGACTGCCACCTGCCATCATGAACCCACCCAAAAGGGATGCAAATACTACAACTAATCCAATTATTACAAGCATAAATTATCCTATCATTTGTTGTTATTTTCTTTCAGCTTTTCTTGAACCGCTTCGTTTTCCGGTTCGAGCAAAAGAGCTTTTTCCCACATTTGCTTGGCTTGTTGGGGAGAATTCAATTTAATGTAAATATCTCCTAAATGGTCGTAAGACTCAACTAATTGCCGAATCTGGACAGCCCTTTGTATATATTCCAAAGCTTTATCGTAATCGCCTAATTTGTACAAGACCCAACCATAAGTATCCAAGTAAAATGGACTCTCAGGGTCGGCAGATATAGCCAAATTCGCCATTTTCACGGCTTTTTGCAAATCGCCGCCGTAAATTGCTAAATAATACGCATAGTTATTATTTGCCATCGGGTCCGACGTATCAATTTGCCAAACTTTTTCGTAAGTTTCTAAAACCTTCAACGAATCGCCAGCTTTATCATAAAGAAATGCCATCTGGTTAAGTAGCTCTATATTTTCAGGAAAAGTCGGCTCCGCTTTAATAAGTATGTCTAATGCTTTTTCATTTTTTTCCATAGAAAAATAAGCTCTCGAAGCGTCCAAATACAAACCTACCGAGTCCGGATATTGAGGTATATATTTTATTGTTATATCGGCAGAATTCTGATAATATTTATTTATAAAATATGAATAGAACACCCATCTTATTAATGAATAATTTGTGTCTGCCATCGCCAGACAATTCTTCATATATTTTGTGCCGTTCTCTAAATCTTTCAAACGAAGATGCAATTGACCTGTTTGACAGCTCAAATCGACATCATTTTTAAATCTTTCGTCTATTTTGGGCAAATATTGAGCTATATAGTAATTAACCGAGTCAGCGGGATTATCATCATAAAAGCCAGTAATATAATAATACATTCTCGACAAATCGTTTATTGGAAGCGTCTTATCGATTTTATTAATTAAGTTCCCGATGCTTGCGTAGTCTTTATTATTTCCATAGTAATCAATCATTGTTAAAATTGTTTCATTGTCTTGATTGTCAAATTCATAAAGCTTTTCCAAGCCGTTAATGAATTCTTCGTCCTGATGATTTTGCTTATAGAGATACGTCAATCTCCTGGCAATTGTCATATCCACTTCTTCTTTGAGCAAATTTTCATACATATCAATTGCTTTGTCCAAATCTTCAAATTCATAAAGCCGAGCTAATGTTATGCGCCGCGAGCGAGTATCTTCCATCAGCAAAATATTTTCTGTCGTCTTAATAGCTGCCGGCAGATCGTAATTCATTATCTGCGCCTGAATAAGTAATTCCCATGCTGGCAAAAATTCAGGATCCTGCTTCAAAGCCAAATTTAAATTCTCGAGAGCCATTTCCAATTTTGACAATTCTAAGTATGATTTAGCAATGGCATAAAATATAGCAGCCGAAGAGTCCATGCGCGATGCTTGCTGAAATTCGATTATTGCTTCGGCGTGCCGGTTCGACATCTGGTATAGCGAACCTTGTATAACGAAGTTTTTTGCTTTGTCGGCAATGTTTGCAGTGTCAATGACTCCATTAGATAAAAAATATTCGTGCAGGTCAGGCTTCGTGTCTTCTTTTGGCGATTGCTTCGCAGTCCCGCAAGAAGCAATTACAAAAGCTATTAATAATAATGAAAATATTCGAAGGTATAATTTATTTGTCATGGATTTTCTATTCCTTTTTCCGAGAGGCAGATTTTATAAACACTCGCAAAAGATTTTCCGCTTCTTTGGAATTAACCGGCTTTTGTCCGGAAAATAATGACATGCCATCATTATCCAAATGAACAGGGCTTTGCGTCTCCTCTTCCTGTTTGCCATACATGAGCGTTAGTGCGTAAGTGATAAGCAAAGAAAATTCCAGTCCTAATGCGAAAAACACGAGTGATGGCTGAGTTGATGGGATAAATTTTAAGCCGCGCAATCCGATAATAATAATTAGTACAGCTGCACCCATGTAAACAAAACCCAATATAGCATTACTGTATTTCAATGTAAAATAATAGCGCATATACATCCGAAGACCGTCATTAATTCTGATTATTTTAATGAGCAAATTAGACTTTCGCCATATAAGCCCTTTCCGCAAGGATTTCAAGTCCTCAATGAAAATGTTCCAGCGCTCGCTTAACGCAAAAAGTTCACGCAAATCAGCATTGATTATCTGATGCTCTATATCGCTTTGGTCCAATTCCTTTTGGTTATATTCGATTTTTGAAATAAAATTCGCAATTTCCCTTTCTATCTTTTGTCGCATTAGCCCTAATTTCGATGGAAGTAAGGTTGTGAAAATAATCGCGGTGCCTACGCCAAATATAATTGAAGGCACAAACAGAGAAGTTATCGGCTCGAACCAATATCGAGCTTCTTGCGGCGTTTTTTTGTAAATATCAATTGCCCACAAAGTAAGGTAGTTCACCTGCTTTTGCTTTTCTGAATCCATAGCATCTGTCAGTATATCATTTGTTTTATTATAAACAAATCCCTCCAAATACACTCTAAATACGAATTCCATTATCGGCAAAAGCACGCCTAAAAAAAATATAAAAAACCCCGCAGCGATGACTGCAAGAAATATAATTTTTTGCTGCAAACTATGTTCTGCCAAATCAAAATAAGACGCTATTCTATTTTTATTGTCTATCATATTTCATGAATTTATTAAAAGAAAAATTTTTGCAAAATAAAATTGTAATACTACACTCTATCATTATATAAATTAATAAAATAAATTTTAAATCAAAAGCTATTAATTCAATAAACCGTATTTTTTATTTATTTATTGAAAAATATCGAAAAATTTTAGTTATTTTAAATTAATATTCAGGTTACAATTATGAAAAGCTATAGAAAAGAATTGTTGTTCAATACGCCAGAGCGGCGTGGCTACATTAATATTACTCACGAAATTACTTCAGCGATTAGCGAAAGCGGCATCAAAGAAGGCTTAGTACTTGTAAATGCTATGCACATAACTGCCAGCGTTTTCATAAATGATGACGAATCTGGCTTGCACAGCGATTTCGAGAAGTGGCTCGAGAAACTCGCACCCGAAAAGCCACACAATCAATACAACCATAACGGTTTCGAAGACAACGCCGACGCTCACTTGAAGCGCCAGATCATGGGACGCGAAGTTGTAGTCGCTATTACCAACGGACAACTCGATTTAGGTCCGTGGGAACAGATATTTTATGGAGAATTTGATGGCAAGCGAAATAAAAGGGTTCTTGTCAAAATCATCGGTGAATAATTCAGTGACTTTATAACTTAATAGGATTGCATCAATGGAAACTAATTTGGACATAAATCCACAACCATCCGATAACAAGCCAATTGTATCAATCATTGCTGCAATTATACTCTCATTTGCAGCGTTTTTTGGCTTTCTGTATTACTCGAATTTGCTCGCTAACTCGCTTCTAATGATAATAATAGCTATTTTCGTCATAAC
>JBBRJR010000178.1:0-5386 GCA_038218865.1 Kapaibacterium sp. (SeqCode)
GACCATGATGATAACATGGGAGAAGCTGCCGAAAACACTTTGCTGGATTTCGAGCGCCTCGTCACAAAGCAGGACTACGTCATCTATGCCGAAGACAGCGTGCGCAAAGCAATAAAGCTGATGGCAAAGTACAAGCTCGAATGCCTGCCCGTTGTGGATTGGGAATTGAATTTAGAAGGAATAATCACAACGACCGATATTATGCTTTTTATACATAATTTAATGGAAGAGAACAATTTATAAATTGATTCGAAATATCGCGATGATTTTTGCTCTTTTATCCGCAGTTGCACTACCATCAAAAGAAACTGCAAAAGGAGTAGATTCCTTATGGATGAATGTAGATAAAGATTATGACAGCGCTCTGTTTTTATCATTCTCACTGAATCCTATTATGGTCGATGGTACAATTTCCTTTGCTGGTGGCGCTCGAGTAGTATATCAATTAAACCCCAGCCTTGCATTTGGCATAGGTTCGTTTAATATGCTTTCTCATACAATAAAGGCGAATTTCACTGATACAGCCATCGGGAAAAGCCCCTATCTTGTCTGTAATTATTTTTCGTTTGATGGGGAATATTTTATTAATCCTAAGGATTACATTGTTTTTTCTGCCAAACCTACTTTTGGGCTGGCTCATACGCGATTTTATCTTGAGACGACAGAAAAATCCACTACGGATTCATATTATCCTGATTATGGAGAGAATTGGTACTACTTTTTTGAGCCAGCTGTACAAGCCTCGATTAATGTAACATATTGGATGAGAGTATCCGCAGGCGTCGGATATCGATTTGCTATAAACGGCAACTACCGATACGGCACAAATTATTTTGACAATAAAAGTTTAAGCGGGTTTTCAAGCGGAGTGTACCTTAGTATCGGAAATTTTTAATTTTTTTCACAATCGCCAGCGTATGGTATTTATTTTAGGCTGAACAAACATTCGGGCTAATTATCTGATTATAAAAAACATTCGTTTGGAGCGAAATATACATGAAAAATATTTTCTAAAAAAGTTAAAAAAAATGAAAAAATAATTTGGTAGTTAACCGAAAAAGCATTAATTTTGTATCTCGATTTGAGGGCGCTTAGCTCAGCTGGTTCAGAGCATCTGCCTTACAAGCAGAGGGTCGGGGGTTCGAATCCCTCAGCGCCCACAAAAGAAATTGAAATATGCAGAAGTGGCGGAACTGGTAGACGCGCTGGACTCAAAATCCAGTGGCCTTTAAAGCCGTGAGGGTTCGAGTCCCTCCTTCTGTACGAAAAAAATATGACTAACTTATTTAAATGCGATAAACCGCAAAAAATTCGTTAGTCATTTTTTTTATATATATTATACGCATTAACATGGCAAAAGCTCCATCTAAATACCAAATTTCTCTAAACAAAGCCTTTGCAATTCCAAGCAATTTTGCTAAATTTGCAAGTAATGAAATGGCAAAATATATTATTCGGATATTTATACTATGAACCAACTTATTCTCGGCGATTGCCTCGAAGAGATGAGAATTATGAACAGCGAAAGCGTGGACTTGATTTTCACTTCGCCTCCTTATGCAGATCAGCGAAAAAGCACTTATGGTGGAATTCATCCTGACAACTACTTGGAATGGTTTTTGCCAATAACCGAGCAAATGCTTAGAATTTTGAAACCTACTGGCACTTTCGTGTTGAATATAAAAGAAAAAGTCGTTGATGGCGAGCGATCTACTTACGTTCTTGAAATGATATTAGAAATGAGAAAACAGGGTTGGCTTTGGACAGAAGAATTTATATGGCATAAAAAAAATTCTTACCCAGGTAAATGGCCAAATAGATTCAGGGACTCTTGGGAAAGATTGCTCCAATTCAATAAAAACAAGCATTTTTCTATGTATCAGGACAGTGTGAAAATCCCGGTTGGAGATTGGGCTAAAGACAGGTTGAAGAGTTTAAGCGAAACTGATAAAACCCGTGATAACGCTAAAAATGGTAGTGGATTTGGAAAGAATATTTCCAATTGGGTTGGACGCGATACAGTTTATCCATCAAATGTTCTACATTTGGCAACCGAGTGCGCAAATAAAAAACACAGTGCAGCCTTCCCTGATGAACTTCCTAAATGGTTTATTCAATTATTTACAAAAGAAGGTGATACAGTGTTAGATCCATTCGTTGGCTCTGGAACTACTGCAATTGTAGCAAATAGAATGAATAGAAATGCAATTGGCATTGAAATTTTACCTGAATATCATGAGTTAGCTTTGAAATCTTTAAATATAAATGAAAACTCACCCACACTTTTTACGGCAGTATTATGAAAAAACCAATTCTGAAAGAAGTTACTTCTTATGTTGAGAAAAACATTGGGCAATTCCATAATAAAAGACTCCTATCGCTTGAGAAATTAAAGCTTCACGAAGTATTAAAAAGAAAAAATCCGTATTTGTTTAAAGCAAAAAATATGCTTACAGCTCAAGATTTAGTAAAAAACGTCTTAGATGCCTTCCTTCAATCGCAAGAAGAAACAATGTTTGGAGATTTTTTGGAGGGCGTTGCCATCTTTATTTGCGGGAAAATCTATGGTGGGGAAAAATCAAAATTAGTTGGAATTGATTTGGAATTTGAGAGAGATAATGTAAAATATGTTGTCGAAATCAAATCTGGTCCACATTGGGCAAACAGCAGCCAAACCAATAAAATGAAGGAGAATTTTGTAAATGCTATAAAACATTTAGAAAGGGAATTTAAAAACAAAAAAGTTGTTGCCATAAACGGTTGCTGTTATGGCAGGGAAAGTCAATTCCAAAAAGTTGGTTACTTGAAACTTTGCGGGCAAAGCTTTTGGGAATTCATCTCCGGCGATCAAAATTTATATACGGAGATCATTGAACCGTTAGGACATAAAGCAAAAGAGCAGAATGAAGACTTCATAGTTGCTTACTCACAAATAATCAATAAATTCACTTTGGATTTTGCACTGGAATTCTGTGACGATGGAATTATCAATTGGGAGAAACTAGTAAAATTCAATTCTTCGACAATTATTTCTAAAAATAAAACATAGCTGCTTGACTGACGAGAGCGCGGCGATGAAGTATTTGGAGGAGTGAGGAAGTTTGTGGAAAACTAATAATTTGAATTTTGAATACTTTTTATTTGTTTTGTTGAGAAAAAGAACGTCATAAGGGCGAGGGGGATTCGGAAAATACAAGTCGAACAAAGAATATTAGGTAAATTTCGAAGCAACTAATTAACAGCTTTTACTTTTCGGTCGCATTGCTTTATTTGCAAATAAATAACAAAGGAAGCACCGAACTTTTGGAGCGTGCCAAACGAGCAGTAGAAATAGCAACCGAAGAGGACGAAGAAAGGGCTGTGGGTTTTAACTCCGTAGGAGTGACATGTTAGTAGGAAAACATGTTTTCAATGGATGTTAGCAACGTTGCTGCGGTATATAATTAATTTACATGTCGTTCCAATAGGATTGTAGGGAACAACGATCGTTGTTCCTTACGTTCCTTACGGGTGTCCCTTAGATGGAGTCCACCTTCGAGGTGGGCTCCATCTGGGGTAGATGTAAAGGATTGGGCGTTAGCAATAAAAAAACCAACAACCTTCGGAAGGCTTTCCCAAATATTATCTCAAAACCACAAAACTTTTTGTAATACTGTTTTCAGTGCTGGTTAATGTGCAATAATAAATACCAACAGGAAATTTGTCTATTGAAATACATATTGAACTTTTTCCAATAAGTTCATTTGCTTCTATTCTTTTTATTTCTATTCCGAGAGAATTAAAAATTAAAATGGATTGATTTTGGTTATCTGAAATAGAAATTTCTATATAATCCGAAGCGGGATTGGGATAAGTAATTAAATTTTGATTTGTTTGGATGCTTTCATCTACTCCCGTCTCAATATCCAAAACCCAATTAGCAATCGTTGCCAAGAAATCCCAATCTGATTCAATATCGTTCAGCTCAAATGCAAACATAGTTGAATCTCTATCATTATTTTCTTCAATTTCAAGATGAGGACCAATCAGAAGAACTCTACCCTTTTCGTAATTAAAATTAATGATTGCAGGAAAATTATTATAGCCATCCCACGTTGCAATTGTATCAAAAATTGTTTCTTCACTTTCAAAATATGGACCACCAAAATAAAGAACCGTCAAATCATTTTCAATTTTCTGGAAAATTTTATTTTCTTGATTGATAGAAATTTTTGTCATAGCATAATTATCCCATGCCGCAATTTTTTGAATTGAACCAGTTGCCTTGCCTTTGAATAATGACAATGAATATGGATACTCCTCACCCTCCCAAACAACGTTGGAACTTGCGAAAAAAGCACCAGCGCAAATACCAATATATGAACCACCTTTGGAAACATATTCACGAATATTAACAATAGTTTTTGGCGACAATGCTAATTTATAATCATAAGCATAGCCACCGGGGAAACAAATTGCATCGGCTTCACTGTAGCTATTTGAAGTATTCAAATCCTTAGCATATACTCGTTTATGAGTAATGCTATTATAATCAAAAAATTGTTCTAATGCAATTATTCCATCTATCCAAGCTCCATCATCAGAATAGATCCAAACTTCTTTGGACAAAACTTTGCTCGAGCAAAGTAAGAAAATAATCAATATAAGTATCCTTTTCATTTACACCGCCATTAAATCAATTACGAATTAAAAATTACAAATTACTATTTTTTTTGAAGTTACTTGAATTTTTCCTATTATCTTCGGTATTTCTTCTAAATCTTTCAACAGGCTTTCTGCCTCCGATACGTTCAAATATCCTGTTGTTTCCATTAGTTTTATCGAATACTATTTTTCCCTAGCTTCTTGATATGCGAGACCTTTAGGAACGGCATTTTATTCTTTATTTTAAATACTTACTTAATAATTGTAAGAACTTATATTTGAACAAAGGTTTTGAAATATAATCACAGCAACCAGCTTTAAAAGCTAAGCCTCTGTCTTCCTCAAAAGCATGTGCCGTTTGAGCGATAACTTTGGTGTTAGGTCTTATTTTCAAAATCTCTTTGGTTGCATCGTATCCGCTTATGTCCGGCAACTGAATATCCATCAATACTAAATCAATATCTGGATTGGTTTTGAATATTTCTATGGAAGAGTTTCCGTTGCAGGCGAATAAATATTTGACATTTGTTACATCCAGAAATTTAGAAATCAATTTTGCATTCATTTGATCATCTTCTACTACCAAAATAAGTTTATCAGACCAATCGTAATTATCAGTTTTAATGATTTCCTTATTTTCTTTTTTTGACTCAACTTCGTTGTAAGGAATAGTGAAATAGAAGGTACTACCTATGCCTTAAACAGATTCGACCCAAATTTTACCATCTAATAATTCGATTAG
>JBBRJR010000179.1:0-5335 GCA_038218865.1 Kapaibacterium sp. (SeqCode)
AATTATTTTAAAAATTTTTTTTAATTTTGTATAACTTTTTTTTTAATAATTTAAAATAAATAATGAACTTAATTGGATTAATCGATACAACCGCTCAAACACTTGCAGTCGTTCGTAAAAACTCGCAACCCTCAGACAAAATTGCAGCTAATTTTCTAAAACAAAAAAGAAGCTTAGGCAGCAATGATCGAAGATTCGTGCTCGATCTGTTGTTTTTTATATTACGTAATCATTCGCTTTTTGAATACCTTACGGAAGAAGTAAGCAAATCAGAACTATATTTAAAAATACCACTCGACCTTTCAAAGAACGAAAACGGTAAAGCCAAAACGCTCGACAGCCTTACAATTTTAATAGCTATTGCAGTTGTTCTAAATTCAAATCATTTCAAAAATGAACTCAATTTAGAAATATATGTCAATAAAAAAGAGATTTCCGGTTATGATTCCTTTGACAAATTATTTTCCCAAAATTTAACTACCTATTCAAATTGGACGGAATTAGAAATTTTAAATTGGATAGATTATTTAATTAATTTATTGGAATTAATTTTTAATTCATCAAATAATGAAATTAATAATTTTAATAATTACGAGACAAGTAATTTAAAATATTCATATATAAGATATTCTATACCGGAATGGATTGTGAAGGAATTATTAATAAATACTTCTCTTGATATAAATAATATTTTCAAATTAGCTCAATCTTTTACTAAATCAGCTCCTATAACGCTGCGAATAAATGACAGGCAACTTAATATGCAGCAAATTATAGAAGAGCTGAATAATGGTGATATTTCTCTGACCAAAGGCACTCTTTCGCCGCTTGCATATCATTTATCTAAAAGGATTTACTTATCCGAACACCCACTTTACAAAGCCGGTGCAATTGAAATACAAGACGAGGCAAGTCAGCTTGTTTCCTTTTCAATAGCCCCTGAAAAAAGCTGGAACGTGCTGGACGCTTGCGCTGGCGCAGGCGGTAAATCCTTGCATTTGGCTTATTTGCAAAATGACGAAGGCAATATAGTCGCTTTGGATAATGAATTTGCTCGCCTTAAAGAAATACCTAAACGCGCCCAAAACGGCGGCTTCCGCTCGATAAACACGTATTTGGTAAACAAAAATAACGAGCCGCAAATTAAAGACGGTAACATCAAATTTTTCAACAAACGCAGCTTTAATGCTATACTAATAGATGCTCCGTGCAGCGGCATGGGTACTTTGCGGAGAGAGCCACTAAAAAAATTCAGAACAACTTCGCGGCTCGTCGAAAAGCTTTCCGGGCTACAATTTAATATACTCAATCACTATTCGCAGTACTTAAAGATAGGCGGAGTGCTGGTTTACGCCACTTGCTCGATTATGCCACAAGAAAATGATTTAGTCGTAGCTCGCTTTTTAGAGGAAAATCCCGACTTTGCGCCCGACCCGCTCACTCCAGCATTTGGCAAATATGGTATAACTATACCTGATTTAAACCCTGAGGATTTTAAATATACTTTTTATACACATCTTTATGGAACTGACGGCTTTTTTGTTGCACGAATGAAAAAAATCGAATAATTTTTTTCTCAAAACTGATAATTTATTTTTACAATAGTGTCAGGAAAATTACACAGTTTGTCAGGGGTCAGGTTTCAGGCGACAGGTATCAGGAAAGGACTTCTCCCAGATGGAGTCCACCTTCGAGTTGGGCTCCATCTAAAGACATCTAAAGAAGGCTGTAGGCATTCTTCCGCTCTCGTAGGGGCGAACGGCTGTTCGCCCTAATTCGTATGTGTGGCTGTCGCATAACTGAGACAGCCGCATCTGGTTTTAAAGGCGAATACATCTCCGATAGTTTCTTTTCGCTGGCTAAGGTAGCGAAACCAACAAATTTGGGCGATAGCTCAGGTTGTCGTTTTTTTGGGCGAACGCCGTTCGCCCCTACGGTATTCTTGGCCTAATGCCTTTCTCTGGTGGCTGAGAGTGTCGAAGGCTTGCCTTTACCGGAAACTGAGAACTAATTGACCTCTGCACCGAGAGGCTGTCTCATAAGTCAAAAACGTGTTTTATGACATTCGCGAATAGGGAAAGGGCTGTCTGCTGGCACATACATTTTTTAACACCCCCGACCCTCTCTTAAAAGAGGGGGAGAAAGAAGTGATTGTTTTATAGCAACTTAAAGATTTTTTAGGTTTATTCCGAGATTGCCTCATAAGGCGATTTTTTCGGGGCAAGTGGTCAAGCAAGGATGCTTGACCTACTTGTATATAAAGAGTGTAGTGGGACAAGCATCCCTGCTTGTCATTAATTTAATGCATTAGGGATAGCCTTATCTGCACCATTAAAGCCTTTTCACTGATCACCGATAACCTTCTTCCTTATACCCTTTATTAGATGTGGCACACCTTCGAGGTGTGCCGCATCTGGTTTTAAAGGCGAGGACATCTCCGATAGTTTCTTTTCGCTGGCTAAGGTAGCGAAACCAGCAAATTTGGGCTATAGCTCAGGTTGTCGTTTTTTTGGCGAACGCCGTTCGCCCCTACGGTCTTTTTCCTCGACGCCTACAGCCCAAAGTCCATAACCTTGCCTTTACTGACAACCGGAAACTTTCTTCCCTGAAGCCTGACACCTGCTATATCGTCAATCTCAAACCCATATAAAACATGCGCCCGACGACCGGTCCCCATATTAAAGAGCTATCGAAATTTTTACTGAATGGTAGCTCGGCTGCCAATATCGGATTTTTTTGAACAAAATCTGTTAAATTTTCGCCCCCCAAATATAAATCGAAGCCTTTGAATCTCTTTGTAATTTGTGCGTTCATTATTACAAAATCAGGAAAATCTTTGTCTAATCTATATTCCGCAGGATTTGCATCCGTATTGGGCATGCGTCCGCCGCCGTTATATTCCAATGTGAAATCGAAATTCCAGCCTTTTTCTGGCGTGTCGTACATAGCGTTAAAGAAGCCTTTGTGGCGACTTTGCAGCGGTTTGTCTTCGAGCTTGCCTTGATAAGTAGTCTTGACGTCATTCAAGCGATAAGCAAGCGTGAGGATTAAATCGGAGAGCGGCTCGAATTGAGTATCGAATTGGAAACTGTTTGAGTAGGATTTGCCGTCCAAATTGTAAAACACCGCTTTGTCAGGATTTTGGTCCAAATCGACTACGACCTGCTGCAAAAAATCAGTCCGATAGTATTCGGCGTTAAATGTAAAACCCATGCCAAATAAATCGACGATAGTTGAAGCATTTAAGCCGTAATTCCAAGCTTCTTCAGGTTTTAATTTGTCCAATATAGAAATATCGCGAGCGCTCGCCAAAAGCCCTGTATGCTCGGCAAAAATATGCGGAATGCGGTAGCCTTTGCCGGCAGAGGCGCGAACAGTTGTTAGCTCGTCGATTGAGTATTTCACGTGGAAGCGTGGCGTAATGAATGTTTTGAATTCATTCGGGAAATCAGCACGCAAGCCTGCCATAACTGTCAAATCCTCAACTCCAGTGAAAGTCCACTCGGTAAAAACACCCGGGATAGATTCGTAGCGGTTAGAGCTGATTGTATCGAATTTTTCAATGTAATTATCATATTGATAGCTGAAGCCTGTGGTTACGCCATGTTCTTCAATCGGCTCGAACTGATAAAGCAGATTTGTGTAAAATGAGTTCTGCTCGCCGTCGTAGTCCCGCTTGCCAAAAAATGAATTTTGCTTATGGTGCGAAACCGACACAATTGTTCCCAAACTCGAAAACGGCTCGTCATTGAATATAAAGCCGTTTTTAGTGAAAAATTCATATCTTTGAGTTTTTACACGTATGCCGTACATCGTTGGGTCGTCTTTCAGAAAATAATTTTTCTGCCCGCCTTCCCTATCTTCAACCAATGCTTTAAGCCCCGTCACGGATTCGTAGCCCTCGGCTTGATATTTCCATCGATTCATGATATTTGCCTGCGACACGAGGGGCCTATCGATAAAGCCGTCTTTGTTGTAGTCAAATTTCGTATTAAAATAATTTCCATGCGCCAAAAGCATAGTTGAGAGATTATCGGAAACTTTTTCAGTATGGGTCAAATTTATTTCGCCGCGCCCCATTTCATCAGCATAAAGATTTATCAATGTAGGATCAGCATTTTCTGGCTTTTTAAATTCGATATTTATTTGTCCGGTCATTGATTCATAGCCAGTCGTAACAGAAGCCGCGCCTTTGGACACCTGAATGGCATCCATCCAAGGACCGGGAATATAGGCAAGTCCATATATGCCGCCCAAGCCGCGCAGTGCAGGCACTTTCTCGACAAGCAATTGTGAATAAACGCCCGCCAAGCCCAGCAACTGAATTCGCTTAGCGCCAGAAACGGCATCGGTATATTCTACATCGACAGACGGACTTACCTCGAAACTTTCGGCTAAATTGCAGCAGGCAGCTTTTTGCAAGCCACGAGCGTTGATTGATTCCATTTTTACTGCCGACGAGAGCGAAACTTGCGTAGCTTCTTTTTGGGCATCCACGTTTACTACACCTAATTGCAAATTTGGCTGCAAAATGATTTCCAGCTCATCCTCATAATCATGTATGTGGATAGTATCTTTTTTAAATCCAACGTAGCTGATAACTATATTATGTACTTTTTCAGAGACTGTTAGCTCGAAATTGCCTTCCTTATCGCTTATAGCGCCGGATGCTTCGCCGATGGCGGATATTGTTGCGCGGGGCAGTGGCTTTTTTATGCCGTCTTCACTTAAGCCCCAAACTCTTCCCTTTACTATTTCTGCTTGTGCAAACGAAGAAATAATAAAGAGAGAGATAAAAATTAAAAATATATATTTCATTTTGATATTCCTTTTTTTTCTATTTTAATTGATTATAAACATTTTTGCTTCTAACATAAACCTTTCTTCACTTGCCTTTACCGACAACTGGAAACCGTAAACCATTTGCAACCTCACCCCGACCCTCTCCGAAGGAGAGGGAGTAATAAGTCATTGTTTTGTAATAACTTACACAATAACTTTCTCCGTTCCTTCAGTTCCCCCTCTTTTGGGGGTTAGGAGGTGTTATTCTTAAATAACTGATTAATTGATATATTAATCAAAGGGTTACGTTTAAACAGTTTTTATTACTTATGAGACAGCATTATTTTGGTAAATGCCTAAAGCCCACAGCCTAAAACCTTTCTTCACTTGCCTTTACCGATAACTGGAAACTGGAAACCTATTAGCTAACCGCTGACTTGTGGATATAATCAATCAAAAGCGAGAGTTGCTTTTGCCTTATTTCGGGGGAATTTTGGATATTATTAGGAAGTTCATCGAGGAGAAAATCATCGATTTTAGGGATAAAATCGAG
>JBBRJR010000180.1:0-5264 GCA_038218865.1 Kapaibacterium sp. (SeqCode)
CCTGCCATTACTTTGCTCCCCACGTCTGCGTAAAGCTTTATGACCATGCCTGGCATTGGGGCGCGGATTATCTTAGTGCCGTGAAGCTGCGATTCGGAACTCAAAAGAAATTTCTCGAGCAATTGCTTTGTCGAATTTGTAACGGCGACGGTGTAGTAAAATCCATCCATAGCGATAGCTAAATTGCCCGAAGCGTCTATGTCCAGCTCCACTTGCACTAATCTTTGATTTACGGAAAATGAAAAGATATTATCATGGATCTTTTTAAGTAATTCAATAGAATAAATTTTGTCGTTAACCGATATATTTTCGTGGTGCGATTTAGAATATTTAATATCATATTGCTTTTCGCCGATTTTTAAAATTACGTCTTCCATTTTTATCCTTTAAATTAATCTTCTAAGCATAAGATTTTTTTCTTTCCAATTGCTGGGTTTGGCTTCCTGTGGTTTGGGGCGTTTGCTTATGGCAGTCATTCGGTAACCGAAAGCAGCAATGGCCGCTATAAGTTCTTCGTTGTCCAGCCTCATTTTTTCGAGAGAATCAAAATCAAATGCATGCTCGATGAAGCCAGTATCGAAGTAGCCGTATTTGAATTCGGGATGTTTTATAACTTCAATCAAAAACGGAATAATCGTTTTCACGCCTTTTATGCGATAATTGCGTAGCGCTCGCTCCATTTTATTTATAGCGTCCAGTCTGTCACGCCCCCAAGTAATGAGCTTGGCGAGCATTGGGTCGAAGTGCATAGAAACTTCGGAGCCGTCCTCAATTCCGCTGTCCACGCGGACGCCGTAGCCACCGGGCTGACGCAGATATTTTATCTTCCCGATGTCGGGCATAAAGCCATTGAAAGCGTCTTCTGCGTAAATGCGGCACTCGACTGCGTGCCCCGATATTTTAACGTCTTCTTGCCGAAACGAAAGCGGCAGCCCCGCTGCAACTCGTAGCTGCTCTTGGGCTAAATCAAAGCCTGTAACCATTTCGGTAACTGGATGCTCGACTTGCAAGCGTGTATTCATCTCGAGGAAATAGAAATTTTTATTTTTATCGAGCAAAAATTCGATGGTGCCGGCATTGACGTAATTGCAAGCACGGGCGGCTTTGATGGCGATCTGCCCCATTTCCTCGCGAAGCTCGGGCGTAAGCACGCCTGATGGAGCTTCTTCGATAACTTTCTGATGTCGGCGCTGGACTGAGCAATCTCGCTCGCCCAAATGTACGCAATTGCCGTGCATGTCGGCAAATATTTGAAATTCTATATGTTTAGGATTTTCAACTAATTTTTCTATATAAATCGCATCGTCGCCAAAAGCTTTAATGGCTTCACGGCGGGCGGACTCAAACGCTTCGGGCAATTCCGCGCTCGATGTTACTTTTTTCATTCCTTTGCCACCGCCGCCAGCAGATGCTTTCAAAAGCACGGGGTAGCCTATCTTTTCGGCGATTTTTATAGCTTCGTCGGTGGATACGATTGCTTCTTTGGTGCCGGGAACAATCGGGACGCCTGCTTCTTCCATGATAAGCCGAGCGCCTGTTTTGCTGCCCATTTGGCGTATCGATTCCGAGCGCGGACCAATGAAAACTAATCCCGCTTGCTCTACCTTTTCGGCGAAATCTGCATTTTCGGATAAAAACCCGTAGCCCGGATGGATTGCTTCGCTTTCGCTTTTTTTGGCAATTTCGATAATTTGCTCCATATCCAAATACGCGCCTTTTGGGCTATCGCCTGTCAGTTTATATGCGAAATCGCTATAGTTCACAAATGGCATCTCTTTATCTACTGCATGATAAACGGCGACAGTTTCGATTTGCATTTCGCGAGCAGCCCGAGAAATGCGAACAGCTATTTCGCCGCGATTTGCTATTAGTATTCTTTTAAACATAATTCTCCATTTTTGCCGTGTGAGGAATGATTAATAATTATAACGATTTGCGTCGAAATAAATTTTCTAATGAATTGGGCGTGGCTGTGTGGGGAAGAAAGTTTCCGGTTATCAGTTTTGGGTTTACGGTGAAAAGGCAGAAACCCGTAGGGGCGAACGGCTGTTCGCCCAAAATATTAATATATCCGATTATTTCCGTAGGGGCGGGTTCCAAACATGCCCTTCCCAGACCTGCCTCTACAATGGGCGATGATTAGGTAGGGAAACGGCATGCCTTGTCCTTGAGCCCGCCCTCTATTAGGGCAGGTTTCAAACCCGCCCCTACAGAATATCGGGCAATCCATGGATTGTCCCTACGGTTTCATTCGTAATTCGTAACTCGCTCAAACGCACGATTTACGCTTCCTATCGCAACACTTTGAAGTTCAAATCATTCTTTTCCATTTCATCGGTAATTGTCGATAATTGAGTAATATCCTGCAAATTGAATGTGAGAATCACTTTAACAAACCCAACAGGCACACTTGTTGCCGAGCGCTCGTGAATAATATCGTAAACGTTTGCTCTGACGGCATCTAAGATGTTAAGTATTTTCTTGAGCATTCCTGCTTGATCTGGAACAATTACCTCGATTTTAGCACGAAATCCTTCTTCAATAGCACCTTTGTCTAAGATTTGTTCCAATATGCTCATATTGATATTGCCACCGCTGATTATCGGCACAACAAGTTTGCCTTGAACATCAATTTTTTTATAAAGAATTGCAGCCATAGAAGCCACTCCGGCAGGCTCGGCAAGAATTTTTGCCCTTTGCAAAAGTAAGTATGCCGTTCTCGCCATTTCGGCATCATTGACAACTACAATATCATCAACATATTTTTGGGCTGCCTCGAAATTTAAATTACCCGGAGACTTCACAGCTATGCCATCTGCAATGGTACTGACCGATTCCATTGGAACAATTTCTCCGCGGTCAATGGATAATTTCATACTTTGAGCGCCGGCAGCCTCTACACCAATTATTTTTATTTTCGGATTTAAATTTTTCATGGCAATTGCAATACCTGAAATTAGACCGCCACCGCCAATTGGCACGAACACATATTCTACTTCGCGGAATTGCTCAAATAGCTCCAAGCCCAAAGTGCCTGCTCCAGCAATGATTTTGGGGTCGTTGAATGGATGAATAAATACTCCTCCACTGCTTTCGGCAAATTCCATTGCGGCATTGAAAGCATCGTTGAATGTGTTGCCCACAAGCTCCACATCTGCACCATAAGCACGCGTGGCTATAACTTTCAGAGGTGGCGCGAAAATTGGCATAAATACTTTGCTGCGGATGCCCAATTTTGTTGCCGCATAAGCAACGCCCTGAGCATGATTGCCTGCCGACGCACAAATTACACCGCGCTGTTTTTCTTCGTCGCTGAGGCTTGAAATTTTGTGGTATGCCCCGCGAACCTTGAAAGAGCCTGTTTTTTGTAGGTTTTCAAGTTTTAAATGCACCTTTGCACCCGACATTTCGGAAAAAGATTTACTTGCTTCCAAAGGAGTACATTTGATGATATTTCTTAAATTACTTTGAGCCGCTACAATATCGGAAAATTGAGGTAGAGACTCGGTTGATACTACTGTTTTCATTGCTTTTTTTATTCTAAATTTATTAACAAATGCCATTAAAATTATATAATAATGACGAGCTCGATTGCTATGTATTATTAATTTTGGGGAGGATGTTAAATAGATTTCCCAACAGACTGTTGATTAAGTCCAATTTACTTGAGGCTGCCCCGATAAGTGTAATTCGTCTATTTAGCTATAACCATCTAAATCTGAATTTTTCTATATCTCGTAGCGATAATATTATGGTAACAGTCAAATAGAAAGTAAGTTGCTTACTCCGTACGAGTTATATATAATCGCTACGCGATAGAAAAATATTCTAATTAAACGTATTTCTATCAAAACATAACTTATCGGAGCAGCCACAGGAAGAAACAATTCCAACCAAGAACCTCACCCCGACCCTCTCCATATGTGGAGAGGGAGGAAGAAGTAGAAGGATTTTCAATGTTTTGCTCCCCTCTCCAATTTTGGAGAGGGGCTGGGGGTGAGGTTCTTAGTCGGGGCTGCCTTCCATTTTTTTCAGATATTTGCAAAGACCTGGATTCCCGCGAAAGCGGGAATGACAAGAAAACTGGACTTAATCAACAGTTATTTAGATAATTAATGTTGTTAATTTATCAAATTAAATTCTTGAAACATATACCAATACAAGCAATTGAGGAATAATAATCGAATATGAGCAAAAGATGAATATTTAATAATTAGTATATTATTAAATATATACATAGTTTAATATAATGTTTATAAATAGTATTTTGTAGGGTGATTTATGAAAAGAATTAACTCATTCGCAAGCATTAGTTTCAGCATTTGCTCACCAAAGTATTATGAATTATTGGGTTTCAGCAAACGCGTATTTTTTTGCTTTCTTCTTGCTTCGGCATTGCTAACATTTTCCCACAGCACTCTAAACGCTTATTTATCTCCTAACGGAACAGCAACAATGAAGGCTGTCAGCTTCACTGACCCTAGTGATACAACATACCTTACCTCGTCTTGTTCTTTCGCCACTTTTCAAAGTGGAATGTCTGCAATCAATCTTAAAGAATTCTCTGGCTCATTCTTTCAAGTGTTTATGCCAATAAATCCGCATGGCGACCTTACGGTTGGATATTACCCAATTGATTTGCAAAGTTCGCTGCTTAGGTGGGCAGATATGTCTTCATGTTGGTGCTACGGCGATATTTACTTAGACTCTTATGATACGACGGCAAATACTATAAGAGGAAGATTTGAATTTGGTCTGGTATCTTGTTATAGAAGAGATTTCAGATCAGTTAGCGGAGAGTTTACTATTGGCGAGGAACCTCCGAAAATCTCAATAGTAGGGGAAAATAACGCAATTGTTATGCCGACTTTCAATTTTAGTGTTGACTTAAACGTAAAGCAAGCCGAAGAAAATTTTGCCGGTGCGAGCGTATATGTTTCTAATCCTTTTTCCCTAACGCAGGGCGCTGCATTAGTTGGCGTAACCGATGCATCTGGCGACGTAAGCTATAGCTCGATTGTTCCTGATTCCACACTGCCCGATAATTATTATTTGAGATTTTGGGCAGTAAAAGAAAACTTCCCAAATTCAGACACAGCAATTTTCGTTGTTACAGTGCCTGAGGGACCTTCTTTGAAATTGAGCGTGTTGCCGGACGAATTGCAAAAGCTGAACCCAGGAGATTCCGTTATTTACAATTTTGTTGTTCATGATGGTGATGGCGAGCTTGTCGAAGAAGCAAATGTTTTTGTGGACAATCCTTT
>JBBRJR010000181.1:0-5231 GCA_038218865.1 Kapaibacterium sp. (SeqCode)
TAAATTAGTTGTAATTTGTTGTATCTTTTTAGATGGAGGCCACCTCGAAAGGTGGACTCCATCTAAATGCCCAATTTCCAAAGCCTTTCTTACATGCCTTTATCGAAAACCAAAAACAACCTCTCCCCGACACTCTACGAAGAATAGAGAAGGAGGAAGAAGTTGTTGATATGCAACGCCTTACTTGCAGTTTTCTTTTCCCAATGCCTGTTTTGTCATTGTAGAGACACAAAATTTTGTGTCTCTACGGTATGTTTATCTCCAAATTTAAAATGGCTTTAGGCTTTAGCGAAGAAATACCTCTTGCCTAATGCATGACGCATTTCTTACTGGAAACTGACTACTGACAACTGGAAACCTATTGCCTTCTTATTCATTTCTTAATCAGAAAAATCAGGTTAATCAGTGGCTTAAGAAAATGCCTTTACTGATTACTGAAAACTGCCACCTCAAACCTTTTCAATAACGTTTTTCAACTTCAGTTTTATCTCATCGGCTAAGTTGGTCAAATTATCATTTTTAATTATAGACATCGAGACGACTGGGTCGATTGCTGCAATTTCTATGCTGTCGTCTTCGAGTTTTTGTAAAACGACATTGCAGGGCAAAAGCGTGCCAATTTTATTTTCGATTTGATACGCTTTGTAAGCAAAAGGCGGGTTGCATGCGCCTAAGATAATATATTCATTAATATTAACGCCGAGCTTGTTTTTCAGCGTTGTTCGCATATCAATCTCTGTCAAAATGCCGAAGCCTTCTTCTTTAAGCAGCTCGGTAACTCGCTCTTTAACGTGTTCAAAGTTTTGGTTCTTTACGTTTTTTTTGAAATAATATTCCATAATTTTCTCCATTTATTTTTATGATTTGATAATTAATATTTACCATGTACAGACAACAGCAATTATATTTTGCTTTTATATTAGATGTGCCACACCTCCGAGGTGTGGCACATCTGCATGGTGTCTGATTCTAACCAACAACTGACAACCGAAAACCAGAACCCTGTTTTCCTGCCGCCAGAAACCTGTCGCCTAAAGCCTATTGCCTGAAGCCTGTTTTTACTTTTTCAAAATTTTGTCAAAAATCTTTTCGCGAGTAATAGGCTTTGTGCAGAAGAACCAATCGTGGCAAGTCATGTCGCCCGGTTTTTCCATTCTTTCTTTGGCTGCTCCGCAAGAGCCGGATGGCGGTACGATTACGTCGTCGCCCGGACGCCAATCAGCTGGCGTAGCGACGCCGAATTCTTCCGCTGTTTGCAAAGCAAGCACAACGCGATACAGCTCATCGAAATTACGTCCCAAGCTTAGCGGATAGTAAATAATTGTTTTGATAATGCCGTCCGGATCAATTACAAAAACAGCTCTGACGGCTTTGGTGTTGCTTTCGCCGGGCATCATCATCCCGTATTTATGAGCTATTTCCATTGTAATGTCTTCGATAAGCGGGAATTTAACTTCTACGTTTTTCATTCCCTTGTACTGAATTTTTTCTTGAATCGTACGCAGCCAAGCAATGTGGCTGAAAAGTCCATCGACAGAAAGTCCAACGAGCTTGCAATTCGCTTGTGCGAATTGGTCTTCCATGCTTGCGAATGTCATAAATTCAGATGTACAAACGGGAGTAAAATCTGCTGGATGACTAAATAAAATAACCCAGCTGCCGGAGTAATCCGTCGGGAAATTGATTTCGCCTTGTGTTGTGATTGCTTTAAACTCAGGTGCTTTGTCGCCAATTCTTGGCATAGCATAAATTTCTTGTTCCATTATAATCTCCTTTGATTAGTAATTTTTATTTTTTACCTTGTAATTTTTTCCATTCCTCTTTCATTCTGTCCAAATCTTCGAGCCAATCTTCGATATCGTTTTCGTGTTCGATTTCTTCATTTAATATATGAACAGCCAATTGATACGTTGAATGGTCTTTGCCGTCAGTAAAGTCGGCGATATCTTGGTATCTTTGAATAGCACATCTTTCAGATTCAAGATTTTGATTTAAAATTTCTTCGATGTAAGGATCGGTCGGTTCGCGATATTTGCACTTTGCTACTTTTGTCCATTGATCCGGATGCGTTACTGGGGTTCCACCGAGTTGGATTATTCTTTCAGTCAGCATTGTAGCGTGGTTTAGTTCTTGGTCTGCATGAATTAACAGTTCCGGCTCAATTTCGCTGCGCATCGGTCCTTCCATTAGGCGAGCTCCAATCCAATATTGATAGTATGCGAGCCACTCGTCTGCAAGAGCTGAATTCAACATTCCTAATAATTTTTCTACGTCCACTTTGGAAATTTTGATCGCTTGCTTTCCCATAATTTTTCCTATTATTATGTTTTACAAAGAATATTTTTACTAAAGACATTTAAAATAACTATAAATGTAAACGAAGAGAAATAGAAATTGTTTTACAAATATTAATATTTATTTATAGTTTAATGTAGGTTAAAAACTGATGAATTGATTATAGCGGGCGTTGGGTATTGGGCATTGGGCTGCAGGAAAGAAATGTAGCCGGTTATCTGTTATCAGTGAAAGGCATATCTGGTATAGAAGCCTCTTTAACATCGTAGATGTGTCATGTTAGTAGAAATTATGCTTCTTACTATGATTTCGAGCGACGTAGTTGCGGTATGTAAGTAATATTCATACCGTTCCGATATGATTGTTGTTCCTTACGCTCCCTAAGGGAGTTTGATTAGATGAGGCTGCCCCGATAAGGTATATTTTTAGGTTTTATACATAACATTTTTGTTAAATGAACAATAAAACTGCAAAAATAATATGAACACCCCCTAGCCGCCTCTTAAAAGAGGGGGAACAATAACATGAAAATTGAATCTTGTAAGCTCTTATAATTCAAGTGGTTCTTTCTCCCCCTCTTGTAAGAGGGGGCCGGGGAGTGTTTAAAGATGTAAGTATCATCGCAAGGTTATTTGAACATGCGTGCCAGTCTTAAAAGCACGTCATCTGACTTATCGGGGCAGCCCCATCTGTGTTAGTTGCTTCTCCGCTGGTTTCGATACGCTTCGCTACTTGAGCCAGCGAGGAAGGATCCGGCGTTAGTTGCCCATTTACAAGCAGGGACACGGCGTGCCGTGTCCCTACATCAAGAAAATCTGCGTTGTTTGTCTTTCACTGGAAACCGAAAACCTTCTAGGCTACCTGAGACCCTTCTTCCCTGCCACCTGCCGCCTAATACCTGCCACCTGTTTACACCCTTTCGGCAACCCTCATTTTGGCGCTGCGAGAGCGTGGGTTTATTTCTATTTCCTCTGGCGAAGGAACTAAAGGTTTTGGCGTAATAATTTTCAATTTTGGCACGGCATTTGCAACGTCTTCTTCGCTTGGGCGCCTTTTTTGGGCATGTTCTTTGAAAAAGTTTTTAACTATACGGTCTTCGAGAGAGTGGTACGAGATTACGACGATGCGTCCCCCCGCATCAAGCAGTGGCAATGCCTCGGCTAATGTTTTTTCAAGCACTTCGAGTTCGCCGTTTACGGCAATTCTAATAGCTTGAAAAACGCGCGAAAGAGTTTTGAATTGATGCTGCTTGGGTACGTTTTGTTCGATGATAGTGCGAAGGTCGTGTGTAGTTTCGAGAGGCATAAATTTTCGAGCTTCGACAATTTTCCGCGCCAAAGGACCGGCGAAAGGTTCTTCGCCGTAAGTGCGAAGAATTTTAGTCAGTTCGTCGGCTGAAATAGAATTAAGTAGGTCTTCCGCAGAGATGCCTTCGCTACCGAACCGCATATCTAATCGTGAGTTTACACGATAGCTAAGCCCCCGTTGATCGGTATCGAGTTGCATCGAGGAAACGCCAAGATCTAGCAGAAGACCACTTAACGTTAGGCGATTGCTCTTTATTTTGCTGCATGCCTCAGAGTAACACGTTTGAAATAGCACAAGCCTTGGAGACGTCGAATTAATTTCTTCCTCAAATTTGATCCGACAATGCTCAATAGCATTTTCGTCCTTATCAAAAGCCCATAGATTCCCCCCAGAACTGAGCTTTTTTAGGATTAGAGCCGCATGCCCTCCGCCTCCAAGTGTGCCATCAACGTATATGTTACAATTTCTGTTTATCAAGTATTCAACCGACAAGTCTCTGAAAACCGGCAGATGGTAATCGTATTCTGCCGCTTTGCTCTTATCGGGCTTGATTCTCCCCCTCGGGACGTGTCTCTTCGGGGTCAATTTTTTCTTTTTTTTGCTCAATTTTTCGGCGAAGCCTCTATAAAATTAGTTCCACTTTTATGAGCTATTTTTTTTATAATAATTTCTAATTTTTATTTCAAGCAGTTTGTAGTTATATCCTCTAAAAAAACTAACTAAATACCTGCTCTGCTACTTTTTCGTAAGAATCTTCATATTTATTCAAATACGCCGCAAATTCATCAGGATTCCAAAATTCAATATGGTCGCCCATTCCTACAATCATCACCTTGCCGTCGATGCTGGCAAAATCCATCAGCTTGCGAGGTAAAATTATGCGCTGTTGAGCGTCGAGCGAACTTTCCTCGCTCCACATCAATAGCATTCTCAAAAAGTATCTGTTTTTTTCGTCATACTGATTTAATTCAGCAAATTTCCCTTCGTATTTTTTCCATTCGTCAATAGGATAAGCCGTGATGCATTTATCCAGTCCGCGAGTGATTGCAAATGTATCATTGGACTCCGGCGAAAGCGACTTTCTCATCTTCACCGGAATGTTTACTCTACCTTTGTTATCGATAGAATGTATCTCTTGTCCTTTGAAAAATGCCATAATTACTCAGTTTTTACTTAATTCAGGGAAACTTTACCACTTTCCCCCACTTTCTCACACGCAATATATAAAAACTTGTCGATATAACAAAAATATTATTTTCCACAATTGATTTTTTTTATTTTTTTTGGAATTTAAGGATAAAGGAAGTGGAGTTTCTGGTGGTCGGTAGTCAGTGAATTACGAATGCCATTTCGTTCCCCGTAGGAGGCGAACCATGGTTCGCCCGATATTCTGTAGTATCGGGTTCCAAACCCGCCCAATAGAAGAGCTAAAGCCCAAGAGAACTCTTCCCGAGAGGTTGCCCCGATAAGTAAAACGACGTCTCATAAGGCACTCACGTTTGTTAGAATAACATTGTGATGATACTTACTTTTTTTAAACACTTCCCGGGCCCCTCTTACAAAAGGGGGATAAGGAAACGATTTAAATTTATGAACTTAGGATATCCAATGTCTCAAGTTCTTGTCCC
>JBBRJR010000182.1:0-5223 GCA_038218865.1 Kapaibacterium sp. (SeqCode)
TCCTTGCTCGAATCCGACTACAATTGACAAATTGCTCGATTTTGCCGTCGCTTGCAAAAATCCGGGCGCCGATGAGCCTATCTTTCCTCTTACCGTTCTCACCGACCATGAAGACTTAGCTCATAATATCATAGCAAATAACAATATGATAGAAAAGCTGGTTGCTTCGGCTTATCCTAACGAAAGACGAATCACGCCTACTACTCGGCTGGATACCAATGTCGTTACTGGCATAGTTCGGGCGATAAAAGAAATGACTATCTCGGTGCTGATAATGGGCTGGACTGAACGCAGCCGCACAACGGGTTTCTTTTTCGGAAAAAAATCGGATAATCTGCTCGATGCGACTAATCAAACGGTTTTATTGACGCGACTAAATCATTTGATAAATATTACAAGTAGGCTCTATGTCTATGTTTCAAAAAATTCTGAATACGAGATAGGATTTGAAAAATGGCTTAAACTAATGGCTAATATTTCCAAAAATGCTGGAGCTGCCGTTTCGTTCTATGGCAATGATTTGACACTGAAAAAAATCGGAGCATTTGCAAAAAACAACAAAACATTTTTGGATTCTACATTTATAATTGTTAATAATATAGCTAATATGTACGATATAGTCGAAAATATAGCCGATGACGATATTTTAGTTGTTGTGAATTCGAGAACGAAAAGCATATCGTATTCGGCGGAAGTAGATTCATTTATTGATAATATTTCAGATGATTTTGCAAGTTTGAATTTCATTGTAATTTATCCAGAGTCAAGTCCGCTGGGCGCAATTGAAGAAATTGCTCAATTAGACGTTTTGGAGCCTTCACTTATCGGCGAAAATATTAATTTATTCCAAAAAATAAGGGACAGTCTGGGAAAGAGATAGGGAAATATTTAGAAAATACAGAAAAAATACGATCAGCTCCTTTTTGAGAATGTTCATATTTGAAGTTGAAATTACTTTGAACATTCAAAACTTTAAAAGTAGTAATACTTTGTTAAAAACTTTGCTTTTTTGATCGAAAAACATTTATTAGTTTTGTACGATGGATTATTATAAAAAAAATTTGTATAACTGAAAAACATTTTCAACATAGTAATAATATTAGTGCATTTAATTAATAAAAACTTTCTGTTAAATGACAACTTTTAAGAACATTTACAAAAGTTATGATAGGAAAAATGGAAGAAATAAAGACAACAAATAATTCGGTGTTGGAGGACTTAGTGAACTATATTTCCACAAATGGAGTTCAACGTAGCATCAAGCCCACTTTCAAAACCGACGACTTTGCATTGTACAATGAGGACAGTTTGGAGGTGATGAGCCGATTTCCCGACAACTACCTTGATATGATTTTTGCCGATCCGCCGTATATGCTTTCTAATGATGGCTTCACTTGTCAAAACGGGCGGATGGTAAGCGTAAATAAAGGAAAGTGGGATATATCTAATGGCTTTGAAGATGATTTGAAATTTCACGAAACATGGATAAAAGAGTGCAAAAGAGTATTAAAGCCCGAAGGAACTATATGGATCAGCGGAACTTACCACAGCATTTATCAGTGTGGATTTCTTTTGCAAAAGCTCGGCTTCCATTTGCTCAACGATATTTCGTGGTTCAAGCCAAACGCTTCTCCAAATTTAAGTTGCAGATTTTTTACTGCTTCGCACGAAACACTTTTATGGGCAAGAAAAGATAAAAAAGCCAAGCATTATTTTAACTACGAAGCAATGAAAACTGGGAAATTTCCCGAAGATAATATTAAAAAACCGGATTTGCAAATGCGCAGCGTTTGGAGCATTCCACCGTCTTCTCCAAGCGAAAAAGAATTTGGAAAACATCCTACACAAAAGCCGCTCGCACTTTTAAGACGCATTGTCAAAGCTTCCACTAAACCCGGCGACATAATTTTCGATCCCTTTAATGGCAGCGGCACAACAGGCATTGCAACCGTGTTGCTCGGAGAGCGGAAGTATATCGGTTGCGATTTAAACAAAGACTATATTGATTTGACCATAAAACGTTACGAAGCAATTAATTCTAATAAAGGAATTTTTTAATAATGGTAACTAGAGTAATTGCCGTAAAGAATTTAGAGAATTTCATAGGTCAAGATCTTGCAGAATTAGCGGTACAGTTCGGCGTAACAACTTACAAAGATGGCAAACAAAACAAAGGTTGGAAAGGACTCACACTTGAACATTTAGCAGGTTTGACATGCAACAACAAGCAAGCTCCGAATGGTCTGGGGTTTGAATTGAAATCCACTGCATTTTACAAAGTCAATGAAATATGGAGACCAAAAGAAACATTCGCCATAACTATGATTAATCCTTCCAAGTTAATTGAAACACCGTTTTTTGAAAGCCACTGTTGGGAAAAATTAAAGTCACTGATTTATTGCGCAGTTACTTGGAACGGCAAACACAATGCAAAATCCGAGCTACTAAAAGTTCAATCATTTGATTTCTTAGAAAGCGACACACTCATTCGAGAGATAGAAGAGGACTACGAATCGATTCGACTGAAATTAGCTGATAAAGGCTTCTCGGCATTGACTGGCAGAGATGGCAAATGGATCCAAGCAAGAACCAAAGGCGCAGGACACGGCTCTGTCAGCCGAGCTTTTTACGCAAGGAAAGCCCTTATAAATGAAATCATTAAATTATAATCCTACGAAGCAATTTCCGTTCCTCTTTCATCCAAAAGTTTTCAAAAATTCTCCCCCATAATCCTCCCCAAACACTCTTCGTCGATTATGCCGCGCTCGAAAGCAAGCAATGCTAATGATTCAGTTTGCTTGGCGTATATTTCGGCGACAAGTGGATTTGGCGCAAGGCTGCGCTTGTGCAGGGCAATAGATGGCGCATCGCAGCGAGCGACGGGTCCGGTAAGTGGAAAGTCAGTGTCATTTAGTATTGAATCAAGCGAATTATTGAAAGCCGTTTTTAAAATTGCGGGTAGTAATTGCTTTTGCGGCAACTTTAAATTCTCTGCCAAAAGCTTGGCAAACTCTATGCTCGATTGCAAAAAATTTGCTGCTGCTACGCCGATAGCGTGGTAACTTGGCTTGTTTGTTGTAATTTCTTTCGGTAACTCATAGAAATATCCACCTAATAAATTGATTAGTTCCTCCGCGAATTCACGAGTCGAATCGCATACTTCTGCACCAAAAAAAACATCATCAAATACGCCATTTCGCAAAACGCCAAAGGTTTGCATCGGATGCACGGAGAAGCATTTTTTGCCAAATGGCTCCATTGATTCAAATATTTCATTATTCAAAAAGCCTGAAAAATGGCACATATACTCGCAAATCGGCAAGTCTTCCTCGTGCAAGGAACGCAAAAAAGGGTCGAGCGAAGCGTCGTTTAGAGCTAAAAGAATGCAATCGACCGCCGGCAGTTCGGAGTGCAACTCTTTGGAAAACTTAATATCTATATACTGTTTCCAATCAACATGCAGGGATCTATCGACCACCCAAGCGAGCGAGCTTGTGCCACAAAGCTTGGCTAATATGGCGCTGCCGAGTTTGCCGGTGCCGATTAGTCCGAAAGTTAAGTCTTTTTTCATTAGTTTAACTACCTTCTCATAGCGGATTATTTTCAAATATATCCAAAAACTCATTAAAATTCTTTCGCGAGCAATTTGGTTTCTCGCTCTTTATTGAAGAAGAGTTTCGCGGCGGATTTACGCTTTTTTCGGGCGGAAAAAGCTGCCTCAAAAACTCTTCAGAAGTGCAAACCTTGCAAGCGTGGACGCGGGCAAAATTAAACACTTCCGTATCGGAAGAGACTACCGTCAATTCGAAAATCTTATGTTTTTCGGCAATATGCTTTTTTATCAAGTCATCTGCCAAAAGATCTTTGCCAGAGAAAAACAAGTCGATTTTATTTGAGTTTAGCAATTGCTCAGATTTTATTCCGTCAATGTACAAGGTTATTTTGTACGACGGGAATCTTTCCGAATACTGCCTCATAGATTCCAAAAGGCTTGCTATAGCAAGCTCTTTGCTCTGATACAATTTTTTCTTAAGCATAGGACATTTGTGAATAAGATTAAAGCCATCGATAACTATATTTATCATTACAACAACTAAAAATTATGAATTCAAAAATAATGGGTATTCTAAATGTTACACCCGATTCCTTTTCAGACGGAGGAACAAATGAAAATATTGAAGACGTTTTAAAAAAAGTTGGATTTTGGCTTGGCGCCGGCGTGGATATAATCGATATTGGCGGCGAAAGCACAAGACCGGGCTCGCTTGGTGTCAGCGAGCAAGAAGAAATAGATAGAACCTTGCCGCTAATCGAAAAGATAATTAAAACGTATCCTGATGCGTTTATTTCTATTGACACAATGAAATATCATGTAGCCAAAGCGGCAGCCAAAGCCGGCGCCCAGATGATAAATGACATAAGCGGCTTGCAAAATGACCCGCGAATCGCAGAACTAGCGGCAAAAGAAAACCTTGAGCTGGTCGTAATGCACCTGCCCGAAAAGCCGCTTTTGATGCAGATAAATCCGCACTATGATAATTTAATAGAAGAGGTTTACGAATTTCTTTCGCGGCAAATTGAATTTGCCAAAAGCTGCGGAGTGAAAACAATATATGCGGACGTCGGCATTGGCTTTGGCAAAACTTTTGAGGATAATTGGACACTCCTGCGAAATCTATCGCGATTTGAAAATCTTGGCTCGGGGCTTTTGCTCGGTATTTCACGAAAAAAGTTTTTAGGCAGTTATTTTGAAATCGAAAACCCGGCTGACCGCGACTGGGCAACTATGCTGCTTCATTCCTTAATGATGAACAAAAACATTGACATTATACGCGTACATAACCCAGAACTTGCTTTGAAAATGCGGCAATTAAGCAATAAAATGAAATAGTATTATCTTTAAAAATAATCTTAACAGAAAAATAACAATTTTATCAAGTAATTTTATTAAATTACATTCGTTTATCCGTTGTTAAAAATAATAAATAAATATACTTTTTTTTAAATATATTAGGAAAATACTTATGAGTAAAAACCTGATAAAGATGCTGGCGATTTTAGCGTTTTTCGCTGCTTCTTTTACCACTTTGAAAGCGCAATTTACGTACCCGGTGCCATATAATTTGGCTGCAACTAATTACAGCATGACAGAATGGGCTGCCACAGAGCCTGCTGGCACTTACCCCGCCAATATGATTTTCCACAGAGCCTCAACTGGCGACC
>JBBRJR010000183.1:0-5134 GCA_038218865.1 Kapaibacterium sp. (SeqCode)
ATTCAGCTCGCGGCAAATATCAGTGAAAGCCTCACCGCTTCTGTCGGAGCCGATAACGCCGCAAAGCAGAGGCGAAACGCCCAAGCTGTTTAAATTGGCAGCCACATTCGCCGCGCCGCCCAAGTGGAAAGTTTCTTTTTCGATATCTATGACTGGTACGGGCGCTTCGGGTGAAACGCGGGATACAGAACCCCAAAAATATCTGTCGAGCATTACGTCGCCGATGACGACAATATTTTTGCCAATCATTTGACTTAGTATTTCGTTTGCTCTATCATGATTTATTTTAAGCATAATAATCTTTTTGCTTTATGATAATTTATATTTTTCTAAAATAACAAAATTTTCGATAACATGTTAGATATATTTTAGTCCCGGCACGCCTTCGGAATTATATTTCATAGCAATCAGTGCGTTCTCAAAACCCGTAAAATTAAGCCTGAGATCTGTTTCGGCTTTCAAAGTCGAGAGACCTAATTTAATTGTCTTTTCGGATTCCGCCGGAACAGCTAAATCATGCTCGAAGCCGTAGGTTTTAGCTATTAAGCTAACCATCTCGTGGCGGCTTACGTAATCCGTTCCGCCTAAGTTATAAGTGCCGTATTTTTGCCGCTCTAAAGCGATAGCCACAGCGTTGCCAATATCCAAGACAAAAACAGGATTGCTGTAGTGGTTCGTCTGTACTTCAAAGTCAATTCCCGTTTCGAGCAATAAAAAGTACTTAGAAACAACGTCCATCTTTTCAAAGGAAGACGTACCGAAAGGCTCGGTAATCCTAAATATTGTTGATTTCGCATGCTCAACGATAGTAGTGTTTTCCCTTGCGAGCATAGATTTTGCAAAATAATTTACGGCATTTACAGTACTTTGCTCGGTTTCCGGACCGCTCAAGCCCAAGAAAAGCTCTTCGCTTGAAAAAGTAATAAGATGAGCTTCCAGTATTTTGGCTGCAGAAACAAGAGCAGAATTCAAATTTACATTTGTCTCCCAAATTTCGCTTTTGTTAATGTCGCTATCATCGCCTGCTCCGGTAGTAATGCAATTTACAATTGCATCAGCCTTACTTTCCAAAATAATTTTTTTTATACTTTTTTTATCAAGATTATCAACTTTTATCCAATTCATTTTTGGCAAAAAATCAGCTTGTTTTTCCTCAATGGAAATTAGCACAAGTTCGGCATCTGTCTCGCGAGAGACTACCGTTGCTATGTGTTCGCCGATTAATGTATCGGCACCTACTATTACAATTTTCATTGGTTGTACCTATATTTTTACTGTTTTCATAGAAATATCATAGAAGATTCATAAAATGTTTCACGTGGAACATTTTCATCGCAGATAAATTGACAAAACGGAGACATCTGCGGAGGAAACACCTGATATACGCAGTGCTTGCCCCAATGACAATGGTCGCACCTTAGCGAGTTTCTCCCTCGCTTCGTTCGATAGAGAGTTTACCTTATCGTAATCAAAATTTTTCGGAATAATCTTATGTTCATTCTCTAAAAAGTACTCCACTTCTTTCCTTTGCCTTTCGATGTAGCCGTCGTACTTGATTTCAATTCTTAGCTTATCGAGCAGGTTCGGGTTTTTCTTTAATTTATTTAAATCCTCGTCGCCTGAGTTTGCCAATTCCAGTAATTTGCCAAGCTCTGTTTTGTCCCTTTTGGCAAGCATAAAAATTGAAATTGAGTCAGTAACGGCGTTCTCCCCTACTTCGAGTAAATATGGATTAGCCACATCGGGCTTTATTTTAATAATTTTTGTTTTTTCAAACACGCGATGAGTTAAATCATCTTGGCGAAGAACTTTATCATATGTTTCACGTGAAACAATTCCGAAATCGGCTGCGTATCCCATTAAACGGCTCGCAGCGTTGTCTTGCCGCAAAAGCAATCTATATTCGGCAAGCGATGTGAATATGCGATATGGCTCGTCAGAGATTTTGTTTATCAAGTCGTCGATCAATACGCCAATGTAAGCTTCAGAGCGATTCAGCATGAATTCGCCTTCTTGTTTGTTTTTGAGTGTTGCATTTAAACCGGCGATTAATCCTTGCGCTGCTGCTTCTTCGTAGCCGCTTGTGCCGTTAATTTGTCCAGCGAAATAAAGCCCCTCTATTTGTTTCGTTTCGAGTGTGAATTTCAATTGATACGGATAAAAGTAATCGTATTCGATGGCGTAGCCATATCTTTTTATGACCGAATTTTCAAGCCCTTTGATTGTTCGTAAGCCTTTTTCTTGCACGTCTTGCGGAAGGCTTGTCGAAAAGCCGTTCACGTAAACGGATTGAGTGTTTAATCCCTCTGGTTCGAGTAATATTTTGTGGGAATCGCGATTGGAAAATCTGTCAATTTTATCTTCAATCGAAGGGCAGTATCGCGGGCCCGTTCCTTCGATTTTCCCAGTGAACATTGGCGAAAGTGCAAATCCAGTTCTAAGTATTTCGTGCGTTGCTAAATTTGTTTCTGTGGCGTAGCACATAATAGTATTTTTCACTTCGGCTGTGCGAAACGAGAATGGCTGAGGGTATTCGTCGCCTTCGGCATTGCTTACTTTGGAGTAATCTATCGAGCCGGCAAAGACTCTTGGTGGAGTGCCTGTTTTTAGGCGTCCCTTTTCTATTCCGTAATTCATGAGAAGGTCAGAGATTTTATCCGACGCTGGCTCGCCGTACCTGCCGCCAAATGAAACATCTCGACCGGTAAACATTTTCCCGTTTAGGAAAGTACCGGCACAAAGTATAATCGAGCTGCAAAGTAAATTCTCGTTATCATTGACAACGACGCCTTTCACTTTATCTTTTTCAACTAATATCTCAGTTGCTTTACCGGTTATTATCGTTAAGTTTTTCTGTTTGCAAAGTAAATCCAGAGCGTACAGAGGATACAAATCCTTGTCAATTTGTGTTCGCGGCGACCAAATAGCCGGACCTTTCGAGCGATTGAGCATTTTAAAGAGTAAGCCGCCGCGGTCAGCGAGCATTCCCATAGCACCGCCCAAAGCATCTATTTCCTTAACGAGATGCCCTTTGGCAGTGCCGCCGATAGATGGGTTGCATGATGGGCGACCTAAAGTCCGCTTATCCATTGTCAAAAGAGCAACACGCTGCCCCATTCTCGAGGCAACAAAAGCTGCTTCAATGCCGGCATGCCCCCCGCCTATTACAATTATATCAAATTTATTTGTAGTATTCATCTTTATTGATATTTGCAATAATGTTTCAAGTGAAACATTATTTGCCAATGCAAAATTGAGAAAATATTTGATTAAGAACAGCCGCTGACCACGTTTTGCCCGTTATTTCACCTAAATATCGGGCTGCGTCCCGTATGTCCAAAGCAATCATATCGGCTTCCCTATACTGAGAGACAGAATTGTAAGCGGCGAGCAGAGCTGATTCGGCTTGCTTTAACAGTAAAGACTGCCTCTGATTGACCAGCGCATCTTGCGATATTGTAACGGAAATTTTCGCTTTCTGCCCGATAAGTATCTTCAACTCGTCAATTCCTAAATTGCTTTTTGCTGATATTTTATTTTTCAAATGATTATAATCGCCCTCTGCTATATCGATTTTATTATGAATAGCTATTACTTCAGCTTGCGGATATTTTTGGGTAATGCCAAGGATTAAGTCGTCCGAATGCCCCTCACCGCCTTGCGTTAAATCGTTAATCACCAAAACTAAATCCGACTGCTTCAATATAGAATCAACTAATTTGACGCCCTCTATTTCAATTTCGTCCATCGTCTCGCGGATGCCGGCAGTATCGGCTAATCGGATTTGCAAATCATCGATATAAATAGATTCTTCGATGTAATCACGCGTGGTGCCAGCAATTGAACTGACAATTGCGCGGTGCTTTTTTAGCAAAGTGTTGAAAAGCGTAGATTTGCCGGAATTTGGATAGCCAGCGATGCCGACAAAATAACCATGGCGCAATATTTCAGCTGAATGGTGCGATTGGCTAAGCTCGCGGCAGTAATTCATAGCTTCGAGCAATTTGTTGCTTATTTCACTGCGAGAGATAAATTCCAAATCCTCTTCCGAAAAGTCCAGTTCTAACTCTAAAAGTCCTGCGGCACTGAGCAATAAATCAACAATTATATTTATTCGACGGGTGAAATTACCAGCTAATTGACGAGCTGCGGTTTGGGCAGCAGGAATGCTATTTGAATGTATCAAATCCGCTACCGCTTCGACTTGCGACAAATCTAACTTGCCGTTTAAAAAAGCTCTGCGAGTGAACTCCCCCGCTTCTGCTAAGCGTGCGCCTTTTTGCATAAGTCCTTCGATAATTTGCTTTGCTACGACTTGCCCGCCGTGGCACGATATTTCGACAACATCTTCGCCGGTATAAGAATTTGGCGACTTGAAAACGGCAGCCGTTACTGTATCAATTAGTGCTTCGTCAATATAAATTTTACCATAAGAAATTGTATGCGAGGCGGCATCGATTATTTTTTTCTTTGATGAGAATATTTCGTCAGCTATCGCAAAGGATGTCTCGCCAGAAACACGAATAACGGCAAGACCGCCAACGCCCGGCGGAGTAGCAAGGGCAACAATTGTTTCGGACAAAATAATGTCTCCTCTTAAGAGTTTGTTGATTTACTAATAATCGATGTTTTAATATTCCCGCGAAAGCGGTATTCCATTGTATATTAGTTACTTATAATGACATAAATTCCAGCCTTTGCGGGAATGACAAGCAAATTGGGCTTAATCAACAGTCTGTTGAACATAAAAATCTATATTAAAACGATTTAAAGCCGGATTTCTTTTATATGTGGCTGGTGGCAAGTGGTAGCAGTCAAGAATAAATGTTCGTTGGTGGCTTCTTATGGACCTCTACGCTAGTATGCTGTCCTAAAAGTAAAGCATTTATAATAATATTATGTGCTGATTAAATTTTTTTTATCGCGTAACGATTATATAATGGTAGCTAATATAAGTTTTTTATGTTTTTTATCGCGTAGCGATTACATGTAACTCTTATGGAGTAAAAGGCTTCGTACTATTTAATTTATTACCATAATTTAATCGCTATGCGATATAGATTAATTCAACTTGCACAGGTAAATGACTACCGATAACCGAAAACCTTCTTCCCCAAAGCCCACTAACTACACG
>JBBRJR010000184.1:0-5131 GCA_038218865.1 Kapaibacterium sp. (SeqCode)
TTTATTTATATTTTGAAAATTATTGTTTTTTATAATTGCATTTGAACTACTAGATAAATACAAACCATATGTAGTTCCAGTTCCGTTTAAATTAACAATCTCATTATTATTTATTGTAGCATTTTGATGACTACTTAGATAAATACCATACGAAGTACTGGCACTAGTATTATCTGTAAATTTGTTATTTGATAAGTTAGCAGTACCGCCACTAGTCAAATAACCAATATACATAGTACTTGTTGCATAATTATTAGATACTATATTATTCGAATAAGTTGCGCCATTACTGCTACTGCCGTAAATACAATAGAAAGTAGCGGAGCTGCAATCTTTGATTTTATTGCCAGTAGCGATTGTCCCGCTACTATTAATATCGTAAATGCCATAGAGTGTAGAAGTAGTTACAACGCTTGCTGAGTTGTTAATTATTTTACTGTCAGTTCCGTAATTGTTGTACATTGGATAGCAAGCCGATGTTCCGTTGTTTATTATGAATTCATTGTCCTGCATTACTATGTTGCTTGTGTAATACATATAAGTAGCATAATAACACCCATCGTTGACAGTTCCGTTGTTTCCAAAGGAGTTATTAAGCACGGATACGCTATCGACTTTTGCTGCAGCTGTGCCATAAATGCGAACGCCGTAGTAGGCACGTCTGATGTTGTTGTTGGAAACAATTAAACCTGTGCAGCCTACCGTGCCAGCAGTTGTTAAACTTGTTGAAGCACAAGAAACAATAGCGTAGCATGTTGATGCTTGTGCAGCGGCTGCGATATTTGTATATTTTATAGTATTGTAACGAGGCCCGTTGCTGCCAGAGACTGTACTAAGTCTGAAAACAGTAGCCGATGTAGTAGTATTTTCTAATGATAATGCTTGGTAGCTGCCTAATCTATTGATACGCCCATCGAACGTTACGTTATCGGCATCAAGCATTTCGACAAGTGCGTTAGTAACAGCTCCACGTATAATACATGTGTCAGTCGGATAAACAACAACCGAAGTGTAGCTTGCCGCTCCGACGCCCGAAGCTTTAAGCTGAGCAGTTGCAGTTTCTATTGTGTTGCCGTTGATTTTCACTTCGATAGCGCCAGTAAACGTGCCAGCATTGATAGCATCGAACGCCCCTTTCAGGGTGGTGTAGTTCGAGCTTTGTATGCTTACTTGAGCCAGTAAGCCAACGCTCATTAAAGTAGTAACGACGGAAGCTAAGACTAACCGTCGAATTAAATTAATCATAAAATCCCCTTAATAAATGATTTAAAAATTCTATAAAAATAAATATTTTTCAGTAATAATTTTTAATTATCCACTTTTATTTCAAGTAAATGGAACGACTTTTGATTGACAACTATACCCGTTTTCCAAACTTTTTGTTTGAAATATTATATTTTAATTGCATTCTACAACAAATATAAAATATTTATTTTTCATTTCAAAGAAATATTTATTTTTCATACAATTTTTTATTATTTTCTTTAGTAAATTAATATATTGTTATTCAGCTGGAAGATAGTTGTATTTCTAATTAAATATAAATTTAGTGGAAATTTTTGTGTTCTTTACAAAAATAGTACCCTTTCTTTTGTTTATTTTTATCCAATAAAATTATATCGATAAAAAAATAAAGTTTTTAAAGATATAATTTCTTTATTACAAAAAAATATTATAATTTTGGACTTGTATTTAAACGCATTTGAAGTTTTTTGAAATAATTTTAACTTTTTAATCTTTGATTTTGGAGTAAATGTTTCAAAAAACATATTTACGAAATTAAAAACATTAAAGTGAATTTGCTATGTCACAACAAAAAAAACTATCGGATATTTTTCCGGTATCCAGCTATGATCAATGGAAATCAGCGGCTGAAGCTGCACTCGGCGGCATTCCATTTGAGAAGAAACTTATTACTAAAACTTATGAGAATATTGATTTGCAGCCTATTTATTCTCAAAACGAAATGGCGCCTTTAGCTCAACAGCTTGAGAATTTGCCCGGCGAGTATCCGTTCGGACGCTCTTTAAATCGTTTGGGATACAAGCTCGAGCCTTGGGAGATAGCTCAAGAAATTGAGATGCCCTTGCCCGAAGCATTCAACAAGGCAGTTTCCCATGATCTTTATCGTGGACTCAACTCTCTCGTTATTAGTATCAACGAAAATTTCGCTATTAATCCAAAAAGCTCCAATGCTACAGCTTTGGACGGTTTATTAATTGCTAATTCCGATGATTTGCGCCATGCAATAAAAGGAATTGACCTGTCTGCTATTTCCTTCCGAATGAAAGCTAATAGCTTAGGATTGGAATTAGCGGCTCTAATTTTATCATATTGCAAAAAGAATAATTACTTAGCAAATGAATTGGATTTAACTTTTGGATTAAGTCCTTTAAATCAATTGAAAAACACTGGTAAAACAAAGATTTCAATTTCAAAATTATTCGACGACGCCGAGCAATTGATAATTTGGAAAAAAGAAAACAACGCAAAAGCTAGAATTATTACTATTAATGCTGAAACTTATCTCAACGGCGGTAGTTCATCGGTAGAAGATGTTGCTTTTGCTATTGCTGAGGGCACGTATATAATTCGTGAGCTAATCCATCGCGGCTTGAATATTGATGACGTGGCAAAATCTATGTCATTTGAATTTGCCATCGGTCCAAAATTCTTTACAGAAATAAGTAAATTCCGCGCTGCACGCATGCTTTGGGCAAAAATTATTAAAGAATTCGGTGGCAATCGTGAATCCCAAAAAATGATAATTCACGCCGCTACTTCTAAGATTAACAAAACTAAATTTGATCCGAATGTTAATTTATTGCGTGCTACAACAGAAGCTCTATCTGCCGTTTTTGGCGGAGTACAAAGCATAAATATTGCAAGCTATGACGAAGTTTGGGGCATTGCCGGCGAAACTTCCCGCAGAATTGCTCGCAATATGCAATCAGTTATTATGAGCGAAGCTCATACAACTGAAACAATTGATCCTGCTGGCGGTTCGTGGTATTTGGAATCTTTGACCAACTCCATTGCAAATAAAGCATGGGATTTATTCCGCGAAATCGAAGCCAAAGGCGGCTTGCTCGAAGCGCTGAAATTTGGTTTCGTGCAAGACTCCATCGCCAAGACAGCTCAAAGCCGCAAAGCAAATATAGCTTCACGCCGCGATACATTGCTTGGCACGAATAAATATCCAAACTTGCATGAAAAGCCAGTCGAATCTATTATTGAAATAAATAAAAATGACTTAGAAGCCTTTGCAAATAAATATGACAAAAAATGCGAGAACCCGAAATGCCAAAAAGCAGTAAAAGATTACGCAAGTGTTTTCATGAGCGATAGGACAAAATCTCTGGGAAGTGCAATTAATGCATTTAACGAATGCACAACTATCGGCAAACTGATTGGTGCAACTGGCGCTGTTAATTCCGACTTTATTACTGCGCAGCCTATTCTTCGTTTCCGCATGGGCGCTATATTCGAAGAGTTGCGTGAAGCATCAATTGTCGCTAAACAAAAAACAGGCTCCTCGCCTCAGATTTGCCTTGTTAATTTTGGCTCGCTTAAAGAATTCAAACCTCGCAATGATTTTTCTACCGACTTTTTCCAAGTTGCCGGTTTCGAGTTGGTTAATACCGAAGGCTGCGCCGATGCTGCATCAGCATTAGAAAAAGTGAAAAATACAAACTATCCGGCGTATGTTGTCTGTTCGACTGACGACAAATATGCTGAAATTGTTCCTGAATTTGCGAAAAAATTCAAAGAAATGAAACCCAACACAAAACTGATATTAGCTGGTTATCCTGCTGATATGGTTGAATCTTACAAGGCACAAGGAGTGGACGAATTTATTCACGTGAAAACAAATATATACGATTTCCTTTCGCAATTGATGAAAGAAATCGGTATTTTGAATTAAAATGAAAAAAGTTGGAGAAAAATAAATATGAAAACACCCGATTTTGCAAATATGAAACTCGAGTTTAATCAACCCGATACAGATAAAACGGCTTGGCTTAACAAGGCTGAACACGAAGCCAACAAAGCATTTGACGCTATGGTATTCCGCTCGCTCGAAACGATTGACATTCACCCACTTTATACTCTCAGCGATATAAAGGAATATGAGCATACGAAATATACTGCTGGAATTGCCCCGTTTTTGCGCGGACCTTACCCGACGATGTACGTAGCTCGCCCGTGGACAATCCGCCAATACGCAGGATTCTCGACAGCGGAAGAATCTAACGCATTTTACCGCCGCAACCTTGCTGCGGGACAAAAAGGCTTATCCGTTGCATTTGACTTAGCTACTCACCGCGGCTACGACTCTGACCACGAACGCGTTGTCGGCGATGTAGGAAAAGCAGGCGTTGCTGTCGATAGTATATTGGACATGGAAACACTTTTCAACGGCATACCGCTGGATAAAATTTCTGTATCAATGACTATGAACGGTGCAGTGCTTCCGGTTTTAGCATTCTATATTGTAGCCGCTTTGGAGCAAGGCGCAAAGCTCGACCAGCTCTCCGGTACAATTCAAAATGATATTTTGAAAGAATATATGGTTCGCAATACATATATATATCCACCAGAAACATCGATGAGAATAATAGCCGATATTTTTGAATTTACATCGCGAAAAATGCCGAAATTCAACAGTATATCTATCTCGGGCTACCACATGCAAGAAGCCGGCGCTACTGCTGACTTGGAAATGGGCTACACTTTGGCTGATGGTTTGGAATACGTTCGCACTGGCATAAAAGCCGGCATCGACATTGATGCTTTTGCTCCGCGCTTATCATTTTTCTGGGCAGTGGGCATGAATTATTTCATGGAAATAGCAAAAATGAGAGCAGCCCGCATTTTGTGGTCTAAAATAATTCAGGAATTTAATCCTAAGAATCCAAAATCTTTAGCTTTGAGGACTCACTCTCAAACTTCTGGTTGGAGTTTGACCGAGCAAGACCCGTTCAACAACGTTGCGCGTACTTGCATTGAAGCTATGGCAGCCGTTTTGCTTTTGGCGTCGGCTCAAAGGCATGTGCTTCTATACCCGGTGGTAAAATCAAGGTTACATCTGCATAATCGCCTGCAATCGTTCGGGCGAAATCGTAATGCG
>JBBRJR010000185.1:0-5071 GCA_038218865.1 Kapaibacterium sp. (SeqCode)
ACAAATTCGACAAAGCAATTGCTCGAAAAATTTCTTCTGGTTTCCGAAGCTCAGCTGCATGGCAATAAAATAATACGCGCCCCAATGCCAGGCATGGTTATAAAGCTTTACGCTGACGTGGGCAGCAAGGTAATGGCAGGGGACAAGCTAATCGTTATCGAGGCAATGAAAATGGAGAACGTGCTAAAATCCCCCATAACCGGCACTATCAAAATGATTGCCGCGAAAGAAGGAACGCCCGTAAACAAAGACGAAATTCTTCTCGAAATAGCAAGCCCTGAGCCAGAATAAATGAAAATCGCGTTAATTTACCACTCCGGACGCAACCGCATTTTTTTTATATCAGAACGACTTTTCTTGTTGTCAAGCCGCTTATTTTTGTCAAAAAGCGGTCTGGCAACAAATTTGCGGGTCTTCGGCGGAGTAGTAGCTTTCGTGAGCACCTCGCGGAAACGTCGCAAAGCCTCAATTCTATTTTTCTCCTGAGTGCGATTGTTTTGGGCAGAAATTACTAAAATATCTTGTGAATTTACTCGCTTGCCGGCAAGCCTCCGCAGCCTATGCTTTTCTTCATCGGTCAGCATTTGGCTTTTGCCTATATCGAAACGTAAATCCACTGCGGTAGAAACTTTGTTTACGTTTTGCCCACCCGGACCGCTGGATCGCTTGAATTCAAACTGTATTTCTTTCAGGTTGATTGTCTTCATTTTATTTTTCAGCTATTTTGTTATATATTTTTTGCAAAATACGAAATTTTAAAAATAAAATAATAGATAACTCCTCTAATTATCTATTATAATTATAATTTTAATAAATAATATTTTATGGTAAGATATTTGCTATATTTGCACTGAAGAATAAAATTTTCTAAGTATTTATACTTAAATAATAAAATGAACGTTTTTATTTGATAATATATTAAATTGCATTAAAATCACTTATAACTTACAAATTATCGGCAAATTAGCATGAATAGCAAATACTTTACTTTCATAATAATATTTATAAGTCTTAGTTTATCGTCATTAGCTCAAAAGCCAAGTTGTACTGTTGATTCTGTGAAAGTAGAAGGAAAAGCTGTCGGTTTCGATAATATTGTTATCAAAACAACCGATACTATAGCTTTTGATTATTCAGTTGCTCTGCCACAAGATGTCGGCACGCAATCTTTTTATTACAGAGTAGTCTTAAAAAACGAAGTTGATTCGTCATTTAAAGTAACAGGTACGGCTTCTGCTCAATATGTTTCTTTGAGTGAGGGTGAATATAAATTTATAGTCGGCGCTTTCGATTTGGGCGGCAATTGGCTGGCACGTACCACTGAAATAAATTTTCGCGTTAATAATCTCGAAGTTGAACTTTTGGATAAGATTGATTCTAAAGAGAAAGAAATAATTTCTCTGAAATCTCAATTAGCTTTGGGCACCGAAAAAAAAGCGAAATATGATTACTTATTTTTAGCGGCTGGCATTTTAGCTGGAATTGCTTTGGGCGGCTTTTTGAGCTTTATTCTAATTAATATATTTGGTAGAAATAAAATAAATAGAGGCAATAAAATGGAAAATCAAAATGATGTTGTTTCCCGAGAGGAATTTAACAAATTAATGTCAGAGAACAGTAATCTGCGAGCAGAGATAGCTGCTTTGCGCGGACAAATTGATGCTTTGCAAAATCGCGCGCAAGAAATGAAAAAGCAAAACAACGACTTGCAAGAAAGCCTCGATTCGCTTATCACGAGCAGGGACGAACTTGAAAAGCTCCAAGCTCAAAAAGATGAGTTGTTTGCTCTAATCATCCATGACATCAAAAACCCGGCTGCCCTTATCAAAAGCCTTGTCGATTTGCTGCGATCTTATGACCTTTCTGCCGTTGAGCGTCAGGAAATTATTGACGACATCGCCGAAACTACTTCGCGTATCGTTTTGCTTTCCCACGAGGTCTCTAAAATACTTGCACTCGAAACTTCAAAATTAATATTAGATTTTCAACCTGTACAAGTCGGAGAAATCCTCTCCGATGTCTGCCGCAGAAATAAAATTGCGGCAACCAAAAAAAATATTACCGTTACGCTCGACAATCCCGACAATTTACCAGACGTAGAAATTGATGTACAAAAAATTGATGAGGTCATCGATAATCTCGTCTCCAACGCCCTGAAATTCACACAAGAAGGCGGAAAAGTCCACGTAGCAGCATTTTTGAGCGAGCAATCAATAACTATCGAAGTTAGCGACAACGGGCTCGGGCTATCCGAATCCGACGTCAGGAACGCCTTCCAGCGCGGCTCGCGATTAAGCGCCCAGCCAACCAGCGGAGAATCTTCCACCGGCTTGGGTCTCTGGATAGTTAAAAAACTTATAGATGGACATAACGGTCGCGTATGGGTCAAAAGCACTCTCGGCAAAGGCTCGACTTTCGCTTTCTCCCTTCCTTTGGAGAGATAAAGTCATCTTCCTTATTTTATTTATTTGTATCATTCCCTAATTGCAAAAAACAGCCTTGAAAACTCTCTTTTTCAAGGCTGTTTTGGTGCGTATCCCCCTCTTAAAAAAAACAAATTATTAAGGCACGGAAAGCCTTGAAATTTTTCAACAAGAGAACGAAATTGGCTTCGCAATCTCTGAAAGAACGCTCTCCAATAAGCGAACCACCGAATATCAACTACATACCATTCTTGTAGCATCAGATTTAGATGAACTATTTTATTAATAAAGAAAAATTAACTTTAATAATTTGGTAAATATTTATATATTCCAAAAATATTTATTGCATATATCAATAAACAATTATCAATTAACTAATTTGAGGTTTCTTATGTTGCACGAACCTGCAGTAGAGCTGGGAAAAGATAATTCGATACCAAAGAAAACACGTCTCGGTGTGATTTTGTTTCTCGTCTATCTTATTATTTACGCCGGATTTGTTATCATTGGCACAATATATCCTAAAACACTTGGGATGGAAGCAATTTTTGGACTGAATCTGGCATTTGTTTACGGCATGGGATTAATTTTACTTGCGGCTGTAATGGGCTTGGTTTATAATTTTTTCTGTACACGATTTGAAGACCAAATGAATAAGGAAGTAAAATAACATGATCTATGACGTCTCAATTTATGCGGTTTTAATATTCGTTATGTTTGTCCTTGCAGTTCTTGGACTTTCATTTTTCTTTGCCCGAAAATCAAAATCTGCGAGCGGATACTATGCCGCCGGCGGTAATATTCATTGGGCTGTAAACGGTATTGCGTTTGCGGGTGATTATCTTTCAGCCGCTTCGTTTCTTGGTATTTGCGGTATGATTGCATTCCACGGTTTTGACGGATTCTTGTATTCTATAGGCTATCTTGCCGGCTGGGTCGTAGCTTTGTTTATTGTTGCCGAACCACTAAAGCGCATGGGAAAATATACATTCGCTGATGCGTTGGACTTTAAGTTCGATTCTAAGGCAATTAAGCTAACAGCTGCTATAAGTACGCTTGTTGTTTCAATTTTCTATCTTATTCCGCAGATGGTTGGTGCTGGTGCTCTAATCACTCCACTACTCGGTTTTCCGCATTGGGTGGGAGTCGTTATCGTTGGCTCTATCGTTGTATTTATAGTTGCTACCGCTGGCATGACATCAACGACTTACGTGCAATTCATCAAAGGTGGCTTGCTAATCATTTTCTCTTTCGTTATTGTCATTTTAGTTTTGAACAAAGGTTTGGACCTAAAGCCTAATGATAATTATCATGATTTCAAAACAATTGAAGTTGTAACCGAAGGCTCGAAAGTCTTATCATTAAATAATGAAAATTATAAACTTATCGGGCAATTCGAAGATGCCGGTGCTGTATTTGTCAATTTAGAATCTGAAGGCGTCCCCTCTTGGTGGAAGCTTGAATTGATGGATGATAAATATATACTTGAAGAAGCACTATCGGTGATTACAAAAGCTGACGGAGCAAAACTCTATAACGGTGAGCCAAAAGAAGCCGGAAAATTCTTCCAAGTCGGGCACATGAATAAAATTGTCCAAAATGGCAAAGAAGTAAAAAGCACAGGACCGCTTGGACCATTTGAATATATCAAAATAATTGAAAATTCTGAAGTTACACGTTTTACAAAAAAAGCATTCAAATTCGATGATCAAAGTGTCGTTGTTTATTATCAAAACCCTACTTCGGGTAAAGATATTATGAAACCGGGTTTGTATTACAAACTCGATAGTAAGAATTCATTCTGGCCCCGCGTGGATTTTTTCTCTCTTATGTTGGCATTATTTTTGGGAACAGCGGCTCTTCCACACGTTTTGATTCGTTATTATACAGTTCCTAGCCAACGCGACGCTCGTAAATCAACAATTGTCGCAATACTTGCGATAGGCTTGTTCTACATTATGACTCTTTATCTCGGATTAGGTGCAATGGTTACCGGCACACTCGATCCAGAAAGCTCGAATATGGCTGCTCCATTACTATCAAAAACTTTTGGAATAGTAATCTTCTCTATTATTTCCGCTATTGCATTTGCAACTATTCTCGGCACCGTGAGCGGCTTGATTGTTGCTTCGTCGGGTGCTGTTGCTCATGATTTGATGGATAAGTATATGAAGATACAAATGACAGAAAAAGCAAAAGTAAATGCGGGCAGAATTTCGGCTGTATTCATCGGTATTTTTGCAATTATTCTTGGCATCCTATTCCAAAATCAAAATGTTAATTTCCTTGTCGGACTTGCATTTGCAATAGCCGCCTCGGCAAACTTACCTGCGATTATAATGCTTCTTTTCTGGAAAAAAACTACATCGAAAGGTATTGCTTGGGGAATTATGGTTGGTATGATAACTTGCCTCATTCTATTATTGATTTCTCCAACTATGTATGAGATTTATGGTTTAAATCCGAAAGACGCACTTATTCCGCTTCAAAATCCGGGTATCATTTCAATTCCTCTTGGATTTTTGACTGTGATTGGTGTTTCACTTGCAACACCGAAATTCAGAACTAAGCTGGTTGATTAATTGAATTAAATGTTGATACAAAGAATCACCTCACCCCCTGCCCCTCTCCATTTATGGAGAGGGGAG
>JBBRJR010000186.1:0-5037 GCA_038218865.1 Kapaibacterium sp. (SeqCode)
ACTCAACGCAGAGCTTGAAACTCGCGTACACGAGCGCACTCAAGAATTAGAAAATATGCTCGAAAAGTACAATAAAAGCAATCAAGAACTAAAAGAGCTTAATGAAAATATTAACTCGAAATCTAATAAAATGATGGAACTTAATGAACAATTACTTTTAACGCAAGATGAACTGCGCTCTTCTCTGGCTGCTAAGGACAAGTTTTTCTCAATTATTGCGCATGACTTGCGTAGCCCATTTACAGGATTTTTGAATTTAACTGATTTAATGGCTAAAGATATAGAAGAGCTGTCAGTTAAGGAAATAAAGCGCATGTCGATGATGGTTAATAAAGCTGCTACATCGATATTCCAGCTGCTTGAGGAATTATTGGATTGGTCGCGTTCGCAAACTGGCTCGATGCCTTTTAATTTAAAGGATTGCCGTGTAAATTCCTTGTCTAATAACGCTGCCTTGTCTTTGCTTGAAATGGCAAAGACAAAGAATATAACACTCAGGCAAGAAATACCCAATGATATAAAAATAAAATGCGATGTGAATATGATTACCACCGTATTTCGTAATCTCATCACCAATAGTATCAAATTTACTAATTTAGAGGGTTTAATTGTTGTCGGACACACGAAAAACAAAACCAATTTACCGGTAACTCCAGAAAATCACGAAATATTTTATGTCAAAGACGACGGAATCGGCATACCAAAAGAACTAGCGGACAATATTTTTCGAATAGATAAAGGCACAACTCGTAAAGGGACTAACAATGAAACTGGTGCCGGCTTAGGGCTTGTTCTGTGTAGTGAATTTATTAAAAAGCACGACGGTATGATTTGGGTGGAAAGCCTTCCCGAGCAAGGAAGCACTGTTTATTTTACTTTGCCTTTGCATTTTGATGAAAGTTAATTAATTATGTTTCAGAGGAGAAAAATATGAATAATGAAAATGATACTTTGTCTGCGTCAAATAACGATTCGCCCGGCTGTTTACCGGAGAGGTTAAGCAAGAATTCGGCTGAAGTAAGCGAGCAAAAGATTAAAAGCATTTATTCTGCTGCTCCAATCGGTATAGGAGTTGTAAAAGAGCGTATATTCACAGAGGTGAACAACTATTTCTGCCAAATGACAGGATACCAAGCCGATGAGCTGATAGGCAATTCCAGTAGAATGCTTTATCCGTCAGACGAAGAATTTGAATTTGTCGGCTCCATTAAATACGCTCAAATTGCCGAACTGGGAATAGGTTCGCTCGAGACAAACTGGCTAAAAAAAGACGGCTCGGTAATGCATATTGTGTTAAACTCCACCCCTATCGATATTGATGATTTTTCGCAAGGCTTTACATTTACGGCGATTGATATAACTTACTCAAAAATTGCACAAGAGCATCTTCTGCAAAGCTATGCATCGCTAACAGACGTTATCGATTCTATTCCTTCCGGTCTTTTTGTATATCAATACAAAGCGCCTGACCAATTATTGTTGGTTTCTGGCAATCGGCAAGCTGAAATAATTTTCGACAATAAAATTCATTTCTCAATCGGCCGGGACTTTCGACATATTTGGAAAAATGCCGATAGTTACGGACTCACCGAGAAATTACTTTCTGCCGTTCGAACAGGGAAAAATTTAAAACTCGAAGAAGTTGAGTACGAAGATGAACACATTAGTGGCATTTTCAAATTCGTGGTATTCAACATGCCGGGCAAACGTCTCGGTGTTGCAATTGAAGATTTAACAAAAATAAAACTCGCCGAAAAAAAAACAAAGGAAAGCGAAACAAAATTGACAAAATTAATTGATAATTCCTTTGATTCAATTTATATAATTCAAGACAGAAAATTCAGCTATGCCAATGCACAGCTTTGCAAATTGACAGGCTACGATTTATCCGAAATTACTTCCCCTGATTTTGATTTCACTAATTTGTTTTCTCTTGAAGGGCAAATAATTATCGAAAACCGGCTCGAAACCAGAAAAAAAGGTGAAGAGCCGCCAAACAATTTTGAAACACAAATAATATCGAAGTCAGGTGCTGCTATTGACGTAGAAATAAGTAGCGTTTCGATAGGTTTTTCTGAAGAAACTGTGGTCATGGGCATAATGCGAGATATAACAAACCGCAAGGTTTATTTCGAAGAGTTGAGTGTGTCCCATTCTACATATTTGGGGATAATTAACAGTTTAAGCGAAGCAGTGTATATATTAAATGACAAAGGGGAATTTATGTTCGTCAACGACGCAGCCGAGAAACTCTACGGCTACGACAGAGACTTATTCATAGGCAAAACACCGTAGTTCATCTCTGCTCCAGATATGAACGACAGCGAAGAAGTAGCCTTGCAAATCCAAAGAGCTCTCTCAGGCAAGAATCAACATTTTGAATTTTGGGGATTAAACTCCAAAAACGAGCCTTTCCCAAAAAGTGTGTCCTTGACGCAAGGAAATTTTTTCGGTGAAAAATGCGTTATAGCTACTGCCAGATGTATAACCGAGCAAATTGAGGCACGAGAAAAGCTCCAAAAAAGCGAAGAACGCTATCGTGATTTAGTTGAAAAGATGCAAGAAGGATTAGTTGTTTTTGACGAGAATTTCACCATAACTTTTGTGAATAATTATTTCTGCCAAATGCTTGATTTTAAAGAAAATTCGGAAATTGTTGGCGACATGAGTTTCACATCATTAATCGAGCCAAGTTCGGTTATATCATTCTTTGAAAAGATAAATAATTTGCAGAACAATCCAACGATACGCTTTGAACTTCAATTACAAAGACCTGACGGCATATTAATTGAAGTTATAATAAATGCGCTTGTCGTTACAAATCCCGATGACAATAAATTAGTCTATATGGCAACCTGTCTGGATATAAGCGATATAAAACGAATAGAAACCGAGCTAATCTTTGCTAAAGAAAAAGCTGAGGAAAGCGACAGATTAAAATCCGCCTTCCTTGCTAATATGAGCCACGAGATAAGAACTCCTATGAATAGCATTTTGGGATTTGCTAATATATTGACGGAAACGGATTTAAACAATGAGGACAGATGCGAATATGCACGCATCTTGAACGCCAGCGGCATTAGGTTGCTCAATACGGTTAATGATTTACTGGATATTTCAAGACTCGATTCCGGTCAAATCCAATTACACTTAACTGATTTTAAAGCTTGTGACTTACTTTTAGAGCTTTATAAAATGAACGAAATTAGTTTTCAAGATAAATCTTTGTACTTAAAACTGAATGTAGAACCAAGCGTAATTAATAAGCATATTTACAGTGATGAGCATAAAATTTATCAGATTATGAATAATTTTTTAAATAATGCCTTGAAATTCACATTGGAGGGCGGTGTAGAATTTGGCTGCAAGATGAAAGAATCATCAATTGAGTTTTACGTAAAAGATACAGGCATAGGAATTGAGCAGGATAAACACGATTTAATCTTCGGGCGTTTTACTCAGGAAAATCATAATTACTCGAGGAATCATGAAGGCTCCGGCTTAGGACTCGCCATATCCAAAGGATTGGCTGATTTGTTAGGCGGAACGCTTTTATTGAAAAGTACGAAAAATTTCGGTTCAACATTTACTTTTTTACTTCCGGTAACAGTTTCGAATGATAACAATAAAACTACGGCAGAAAGTGAAAAGGATTTTGAATACAAGGATTTGGATAAATGTATAATTCTCATAGCTGAAGACGATATGACGAACTATACGCTCATCCAAAAAATAATTTCTCGCGAAACAAAGGCAAAAATTATACATGCCCACGATGGCATTGAAGCAGTCGAACTATTCCACGATACGCCGGGCATTTGCATAGTTATAATGGATATGAAAATGCCGCGCATGGATGGATTTGAGGCTTCGCGAATTATAAGGAAATTAAACCCCGATGTTCCGATTCTCGCCGTTACTGCCTTCGCTATCAGTGGAGACAAAGAAAAAATAATAAAAAACGGCTGCTCTGATTATATCTCAAAGCCTTTGAATGCTAAACTGCTTATTCATAAAATTTACGGACTGTTGAAATATAAATTACAAAACGAAAACTAATATATTATTTTACAATTATTCTTATTAGGACTAAAAAATCATTTAGTTCGTCTTCTTTTACGTATTAAAATATATAATAAGAGAAAATGATTTGGGAAAATTAAAAAGACCTAATGATGCTAAAGCTTTAGCAACATTTTTAGCCAAAATTTGCGATAGTAAATTAGCTACTGATATACTGATAATTGATTTAACGAAAATTGAATCCGCTCCAGCTGATTTTTTCGTTATTTGCTCTTGCGATTCACAGCCGCAGGTGGCTGCTGTAGTCGATGAAGTTTACGACCAATCTCGCGAATTAGAGCTCTCGAAGCCTCGCGCCGAAGGACTCGAAGAAAAAGAGTGGGCTCTGATTGACTTCTTCGATGTAGTTTTGCACGTTATGCTTCGCAAAACGAGAGAATTCTATAAAATCGAAAAACTTTGGAGCGATGGCACTATTTATTCAATTTCTGCTGCCGGAAGACTGCACAAGCTAACACAAAAAGAAATCATGGAACTTGTCTTGAAGGACAAGGTAGCGAGCGATGAATAAGTACATTTTCTCTATTTTTGAGCAGGCACGAGAAAAATTAGACTTTCCGAAAGACGTAGAGCTTTATTTTGAAGAGCCGAAAAATCCCGAGCATGGAGATTATTCGACTAATTTGGCTATGCGTTTAGCTAAGCCACTCAAAAAAGCTCCCGCTGCAATTGCTAATGAATTGATTTCTGCTATTACTTTTGATAAAAATTTAATCGAAAGCATTTCAATTGCCGGAGCTGGCTTTATCAATATAAAATGCACAAATTTATTTTGGGCAAAATATTTGGAAGAAATTGCCTTAAACAAAAACTACGGCAAACACAGCGTTGGCAACGGAAATAAAGCCAACGTCGAGTACGTAAGCGTAAATCCCACAGGACAGTTGCACATTGGACACGGTCGAAACGCCGCCATCGGCGACACTGTTGCTACGCTTTACCAGTGGCTTGGCT
>JBBRJR010000187.1:0-5034 GCA_038218865.1 Kapaibacterium sp. (SeqCode)
TAATCTGTTTCATCGCCAATAATTTTGATGGAATTTTTGTTTGCACCGACTGTTCCGTCAGAGCCTAAGCCATAGAATAATCCGCGGAATACTCTTTCGTTTTCAATATCGAGCGAATAATCCACTTCAAGGCTTGAAAAAGTAACGTCATCGTTGATGCCTATAGTGAAGTGATTTTTCGGTTTATCAATCTTAGCATTGTCATAAATAGCTTTAACCATAGCCGGAGTAAATTCCTTGGAACTTAAACCATAGCGTCCTGCAATAATGCGCGGCATTTTGCTAAACGAGCCCCAACCCTCAGCCATTCCTTCATGCAAAGCGCTGATAACGTCCGTATAAAGCGGATCGCCGATTGCGCCCGGCTCTTTTGTTCTATCCAATACAGTCAATGTCTTGCAAGTGCTTGGTATTGACTCCATAAAACGTTTTACATCGAAAGGTCTGTAGAGGCGAACTTTTAGAACGCCAGTTTTTTCGCCCTTGGAATTCAAATAGTTCACTGTTTCTTGCACAGTTTCTGCACCAGAAGCAATAACAACGACTACATGCTCAGCGTCTTCGGCGCCTTCATATTGGAATAATTTATATTGGCGACCCGTAAGCGAAGCGAATTTATCCATTTGCTCTTGTACGATATCAGGGCATTCTGTATAGAATTTATTGCTTGTTTCGCGATTTTGGAAGAACACATCGGGGTTTTGTGCTGTACCACGAATAACAGGGCGATCAGGCGAGAGCGAGCGCAAGCGGTGTTCGTTCACCAAATCATCGCTAATCATAAGACGCATTACTTCGTTTGGAATCACTTCAATTTTTGATACTTCGTGGCTGGTTCTGAAACCATCGAAGAAATGGAGGAAAGGCACGCGGCTTTCGAGAGTGGCAGCCTGAGCTATCAAAACAAAGTCCATAACTTCTTGCACGCTTGCCGAAGCAAGGAAGGCAAAGCCTGTCGAGCGAGCAGACATAACGTCGCTATGGTCGCCAAAAATAGAAAGCGCGTGAGTAGCCAGTGAGCGAGCTGTTATGTTGAAAACTGTAGATGTTAATTCACCGGCAATTTTAAACATATTAGGTATTTTTAGCAATAAGCCTTGCGAAGCTGTAAATGTAGTCGTAAGCGCTCCTGCTTGGAGTGAGCCGTGCAATGCACCGGCAGCACCACCTTCGCTTTGCATTTCGCAAACCGTAGGGATATTGCCCCAGATGTTTTTAATTCCCTTTGCAGCCCATTCATCTGCCCATTCACCCATATTGGACGAGGGCGTAATCGGATAAATAGCGCAAACTTCATTAACACGATAAGCAACATACGCCGCAGCTTCATTGCCATCAATCGTTACAAATTCTTTTTCTTGCATTTAAAAAACCCCTTTTCTATATTGAAAATATCTAATTTTTATTTTTTCGTAAATAAATTATTTTTAAAAGACGAAAACTATCAAACTGCAAAATAACAAAGAAATTTTAATTATGCGAGTAAATTTTATAATAAATCGAGAAAATTATATAATCTGACAAACAAATAATTGTTTAGCCAAGACAAACTATTTCAAAGAGTTAAAACAGGTGACAGGTATCAGGCGGCAGGACTTCGACAAGCTTGAGCCACCTAAGAAAGTTTATAGTTTTCAGTTGTCGGTGGTCTTCGACAAGCTTGAGCCACCTAAGACGGCATTGGGCTGTGGGCATTAGGGAAGAAAAGTTTCCGGTTATCAGTTTCCGGTTGAATGTGAAATGCCTTTAAAACAATTTTTCTTGATGTAGGAGGCTGTCTCATAAGTAATAAATGAATGACAAGCAGGGATGCTTATCCTACTAGCACCTTGAAATATTGGTAGGTCGGACACCCTTGTCCCACAATATTTCTCGAAAATATGCCTAATGCGACAACATCAATCTGGGAAAGAACCGAAGTTTCGGGCTTTAGTCGAGTGTATATTACAGCAAGGGGCTGTCTCATAAGTCAGAAATCAATTAGGCTGCACCGATAAGGTATATTTTTAGGTTTTATAAATAACATTTTTGTTAAATGAACAATAAAACTGCAAAAATAATATGAACACCTTCTAGCCCCCTCTTAAAAGAGGGGGGACAACAACATGGAAATTGAATCTTGTAAGCTCTTATAATTCAAGTGTTTTTTTCTCCCTCTCTTGTAAAAGTGGGGCGGGGGGTGTTTAAAAAAGTAAGTATCATCACAAGGTTATTTGAACATGCGTGCCAGTCTTAAAAGCACGTCATCTGACTTATGAGACAGCCCCATACTAAATCATTGTAATACTGATAACCGGAAACTAAATGCCTTCTTCGGTGCCTCAATCTTGTCGAAGTCCTGCCTTTTAATGCCGAAAATGTCTTTCACCGGTGAAGACCATTGCTATATTGAAGTCGTCTGCGGCTTTGATGACCTCTTCGTCGCGTATGGATCCGCCCGGTTGTATGATAGCGGTGGCTCCGGCTTCGGCAGCTTGGCGTACTCCGTCGTCAAAAGGGAAAAAGGCGTCGCTGGCAAGGACTGAGCCTTGCAAATTGATGTTGTTTAACTTCGCTTTTTCGACTGCAATCCTCGCTGAATCAACTCGAGACATCTGTCCGGCGCCGATTGCTAATGTTTGTTTGCTATTTGTGTAGATTATTGCGTTCGATTTGACGTGTTTACATATCTTCCATGCGAATAGCAAGGCTTGCATCTCGTCTATTGTTGGTTTTCTTTTTGTTACTACCTTCAAATCTTGCTCTTTTGTTTGGATTGTGTCTGCGTCCTGCTCTAATATCCCGCCTACTACCGACCGATAATCCTTTTGAATTGACTTTGATAGTTTTTCGAGATTTACTTCAATTAATCTTCTGTCTTTCTTTTTTGTTAATAAAGCTTTTGCCTCTTCTGAAAAGCTCGGTGCGATGATTACTTCTGTGAATAAAGAGTGCATTGCTTCAGCTGCTTTCAAATTAAGCTCGCGATTCACTGCTATTATCCCTCCGAACGGCGATACGTCATCCGTTGCGAATGCTCTTTTGAAGGCTTCCGCCAAATCTTCGCCCGTTGCTGCGCCACAAGGGTTTGTATGCTTTATTATTGCAGTGGCAGGCTCGTTAAATTCTAAGATAATCGCTGCTGCTGCGTTGATATCTATTATATTATTAAAAGAAAGTTCCTTTCCATGAATCTTATTGAATATTTCATTGAAACTTCCGTAGAGTTTTGCTGCCTGATGCGGGTTTTCTCCGTAGCGTAGCTCTTGTGCCAAAGGAAGTTTTATATTTAAATCTGTAGAAGTTTTCTTTTGGATAAACGCATTCATATATCCAGCGATGAGTGAATCATATTTTGCAGTATGAGTAAAGACTTCAGCAGCTAATTTCGCTCTGAATTCAAGTGGAATTTCCTTTTCTGTAGAAAGATATTTTAATACTTCATCATAATCCTTTGGATTTACAACAACAGCCGTCCATTTATAGTTCTTTGCCGAGGCTCTAAGCATAGCGGGTCCACCTATATCGATGTTTTCTATAAGTTCCTCGTGCGATGCGTCCTTTTTTGCCAACGTTTCCTCGAATGGATAAAGATTTACGGCTACTATATCGATAGATTCCAAGTTTTGTTCAGCCATTTCCTTTAAATGTTCAGCATTGCCCAAATCTGCGAGCAAACCGGCGTGAACTTTTGGATGTAGTGTCTTTACTCTTCCGCCTAAAATCTCTGGAAATCCTGTGAGTTCACTTACGCTTTTGACGGGAATGTTTGCTCCTAGCAATACTTTCTTTGTTCCGCCGGTTGAAAATATCTCTATCCCAAGTTCGGTCAGTTTTCGTGCAAAATCAACCACGCCTGTTTTGTCGGAAACGGAGATTAAAGCTCTACGAAATGTTTGTTTTGGTAAATTATCCATGTTTATTTTCCTCATTATAATTAAAAATATCTACTCATTTTTTATTGCATCAATAGCAATCATCTTTCCTGCTTTAATTGCCGGATATATTGCAGCAGTTATCGACAATGTTAATGAAAAAGCTACTACTAAAGTAACGTCAAATGCGTTAAGTGACACAGGAATTGCGTCGATTATGTATTTTGTGGAATCTATTTTGAACCATTTGAAATTTTGCTGACCTAAAACGAGGGCAATTCCCAAGAGAAACCCTAATAAAGTCCCCAAAGTCCCTATTATTGCGCCAGTAAATAAGTATATACGCAAAATAAATTCGTCCGTCGCCCCAATTGCTTTTAATATTCCTATGTCCTGCTTCTTTTCGGTAACGGTCATCGCCAATGATGAAAAGACATTAAAGACAGCAATCAAGATAATTATTCCCATTATCGAAAAAGACGCCATTTTTTCGAAGCGCATCACCTGATATAAATCACTATTTAAATCTATCCAAGAAGAAACCTTATATTTTTTGCCAATTGCTGATTGAATTTCTGCGGCTATTTCTTTTGATTGATGAAAATCTTGTATTCTTATGTCAATAGATGTTATTTGCGATGAAGTTCTGAATAAAAGCCGAGCAAAGTTAATATCTACGAATGCAGAGGACACGTCGTAATCCTTTATATTCGTTTCAAATATACCGGCAACGTAAACTGAAGTTGTCTTTGGCATTGAATATGAAGCAAAAGAGCTTTCTATCATCTCTGGCGACAAGATTTCAATTGTCTCGCCTACATATACGCCTAATTTATCCGCCAATGCCGAGCCAATTAATATTCCCCGCTCAAAGTCCCCGTAGTTTAAATCATACTTTCCGATTAAAAATGATTGGGAAAGTTTGTCTTTTATGTCTTTGTACTCTTTTTCTAAACCTATTAAATTAAATGCCTGCAACGTTTCGCCTTTTATTGCTAAAGCTTTGCCACTTACTATCAAGCCAAATGACTTTATTTCGGCGGTTTTGTTTATTTTTTCAATGAAATTGGAGTCTATTTGAAAGGAATTGGAATTTACGGCGGTTATTCTTATGTGTGGATCGAAACCAACTATCTCTTTTACTGTTAATTCCTGAAATCCATTAAAGACAGACATTACT
>JBBRJR010000188.1:0-5025 GCA_038218865.1 Kapaibacterium sp. (SeqCode)
AAGAATATGCTTTTTCATCATGGATTTATAGAATTGCCTCGAATAATTGTATTGATTTCTTGCGAAAGAAAAGGTTCCCGACTATCTCTTTGGACAAGCCTTTCCAATCCTATGACGACGACATTTACCTTGAAATAGAGGACAATACCACTCAGCCTGATTTGCTTTTTATAGACAATGAAAAGCTTGAGATATTAAAAAATGCAATTGAAGCTTTGCCTGAGCATTATCGTAATATAATAAAATTACGACATTTTGATGATTTGGATTATAACGAAATTTCCCAAAAGCTCGGTTTGCCTTTAGGAACGGTAAAGGCTCATCTTTTTAGAGCAAGGAAAATCTTATCCATAGATCTAAAAAAGCATCTGCATATTCTTAAAGATTAAATGCTGAAGACCACTAATAGTATGCTGATTTAGTAATAATCAAGCAGTTTTCAGGCGGTCTGTTAAGTCAAAAAACAAGCAGTTTTGAGACGTAAGATAAGTAAAATTCAACTAATTAGCGATAACCTGCGGAAGCTGAATTACTCTATATTGCGTAGCGATTATATAATGGTAACAAACAAATCAAAACTAAGTCTCTTACTCCGTAGAAGTTATATATATAATCGCTACGCGATAAATTTCTTTTTGATTATTCAGTGTTACCATAATTAAATCGCTATGCGATAAGAAAAATATTATAATTATATATATTTCTATAAAAATATAACTTATGAGACAACCTCAAGTAATTTAAACTTAATCAACAGTCTGCCAATATTTATTCTCGCCAAACGAATTCAAATAAAAAAAATGATAAAGTTATTACGATACCGGAATAGGCAATAAGCAGATTTAAGTCCGGCATTGCCTCGTTAAGCGAAATGCCTTCTAAGGCGTGGACAGTTAAGCCCAAGCCTAACATTATAAGTGGTAAAAGCACGGGAAAAGCCAACACAGGGAAAAGTGCATTTTTTGTTCCCGCTTTGGATATTAGGGCTGAGACAATTGTAGTTGCGGCGGCGAGCCCAATAGATGACAACAGGACAGCCAAACTAAATACAATGGGCGATTCTAACTTGACTTGTCCCAAAAAAAAGAAAAACAAAATAACTGTAAAAAAATTAATTGATATGCCAAGTAAAGTGTTGTAAATCAATTTGCCGAAATAAACAGAATAGGGTGGACTTGTTACTTGCAGCAAGAGATAGGTGCCTCGCTCTTCTTCAGTGATAAATATACGCGATAAGCCAGTCATTGCAGAAAAAAACATTACAATCCAAAGGATAGAGCCTGCCACCTGATCGGACAGCGGCTCATTGCCCGCGCCGAAGCCAACGATAGTAATTGTAGTTAAAATAAAAAGACCTACCGCTGCTAAAGAAGATTTTGTTTTAAACTCGCTATGAATTTCTTTATAAAGTACGCCGGATATTTTTTTTAAAGCGATCATAATCTAAATTTCATGCCCAAAAGAATTGATAATTGATTCATTTTCCAAGACGCATCACTAGTCAAATCTGTCAATGCGAAATTATAATCGGCTTCTACAAAAGCCGAATATCGCTTATATATTGGCAAACTATAACCAATGCCAGCGTAAGCACCGAACCGCAAAGTAGAAATAGAAGATAATTCTTTGGGTGAGCCTTGGGGCGTGTTTTTTCGCTTGCCATTTGCGTAAACAAAATCATAAGGAAATATTATTTCACGCTCAAAATCTATTGATTCTGAAAAATTAATTGCCGCTGACAAACCACCGCTCAAATATAAATTTTTGAATATTAAATATTCGGCACCTAAAAATAGCTGAGAGTAAATACCATTTAGAGTAACATTCGTACGCTGATGGAAGTCTTTCAGCTCGCCTGTGGTTATGTCCCGAACTTTTGCAATTGTGCTATCGGGAGCGCTAAGGTAAGAATTGTAGTTTTCAAGTGTAAGTTTAGCTGTATAAGATAATTTATCCGAAATTAATTTAGAAGCAAGAATTCCAAAATACCCCGATGAATTATTGGAGCCTGTGAATTTCCCTAAGCCATTCAAATTGCCTGTTTCTATAAAATTTGTATTGTTATAATTTTGCGAATACTTGAAAAATGCACCAAAAGTATAGCCGTAATCGGCGCTGCAAATTGTTCCTGAGCCAGTGTTTAGCACAAAACGATAAGTGTTTTCGAATTGGTCATAAACGTAACATATAGTAAAGAGCGATTCATTTAGAGCCATATCTCTAACTTGGAATGTAAGGCGTCCCTCAGCCGATGATATTTGCGGCGTAAGTGTTAATTCATATTGCGGTATTGCCTCGATGAACGATGGCTCTTTGAAATCAATATTAACATTATCGAGTACCAACATATCTTTTATGCCAGTGTCATTTATTCCGTCATCTCTCAATATAATCGAATATTTAGTTTTATTTGGATTAATATCAGCAGTTGGGGCATTAATGTCCTTTACTGGTTCATACTCCATAAATGATTGTCCGCCCATAGTTCCATAAGCATCGAAAGCATCGAACCCTTTGCCGAATCCATAAGAATACATCCCAAAGGGCATTGCTCCTTCGATAACGTGAGTGCCGAAAGGTATAGTAAGATATGCAATAGAATATCGGCTGATGCCCAAAGGTCTAAATTCGGAAGTATCTATAGCTTTGCCGTCCAATTGCATTGTGCGGATAGAATTTGTCTGAACCACAATATTGATAATATGTTCCCATTCGCCATTAACGGGAGTGGCGAAACGATATTTTCTTAAAAACTGCTGGGTCGGGCTAATAAGCAACATCATCGGATCGCCGATGGAGTCGCCGTTTTTAAAACCTTGCGAATATTGAGCAACCAAAACCGGTTTATCAGCTGTTATTTGTATGTCTTTATCGGTTGATTTTTCATAAAATTCACCCGGATTCAATATTTGCAAAAGGTTAGAATTTTCAAACAATTTTGTATTGGGATAATGAGCTAAAACTCTATATGTATATTTAGATCTAAGCTTCAACCTACCAATATAAAAATGCTTTCCCCATGCGTGCAAAGGCGGCAATTGTTCTGCTAAGTGATTGCAGGCGATTATTTCAGGAGTAACGCTCGGTACGTAAGCACATTGATGTCCCGAGAAGACTGCAATTTTTTTATTTGCTTTTATGTAGGAGCCAGTCAGATCGCTTTTCAAGCGAGAGTTTGGACGTCGGGCGCCACCGACCTGATAGACATCTCCTTGGTTAAGCGTAACTTTATAACTTTCATTTGTTTTTTTGCCAGAAACTGTTTCAACAGTTGGTGCGATTTCAACTATAGTATTGTTCTCAGTAGCAACTACCGCGAATTCGGACATCAGATCATCAGTAATAGAATATGACATAACGCGATATTCTGTGCCTAAAACTTCGAGAGGTAATCCCAAATATGTGTCTGTTGTTTGAAACCGGCGATTCAATCCATAAACTGATATAGGGTTGTCGGAAGTGATATGAACAGAATGAGCTGGCTCGATTATTTCAAAGCTTCTAACCTGCGCCTGTGGGTCCAACTTAATGCTTTTCACAGTGCCAGCAGGGACAAATATGCTTTTTCTTAAATTTATACTTTTTACTTCGATAATGACGTTCGCATCCTTGTCGCCGGTTATAAATAATTCCAAAAGCAAGTCGTTGGCTTTAGATTGCTTTTTGTCGTCATCTTTGAAATTCTTCATAAAGCAAAGCCAAAACTCTTTACCTTCGGGATTTTTCACGGAAGGAGAGTACGTTAAAACGCTGTCTTGTGTTTGAGACAGAGAACTATTTACGACAAGTAATGATAGCAGTATGACTATTAAAAAAAAATATTTCGAAAAGATTCTATTCATTTAATTATATTTCTATTTATTTTACATATATAAAATTTGTTTTATAAACGCCAGATTTTGTTTCCATTATAACGTAGTAAGGTCCCGAGGAAACCTCCCATTTTTTTGGATGCATCGTTAAATAATAATTACCGGCAAGTAATGTTTTATTTTCTATCCCAAAAATCTCTTCGTTTTTATTGTTAAACACCTGAAAATCAATATTTTGTTTAGTAAGCGGGAAATTATCGATTAACCTGCCCAAATAAGAATAAATCTTGAAATTTATTGGGCTGTCTTTTTCAACTATGAACGGGATTTTTGCTTTTTCATTAAAAGGATTTGGGTAGGGAACCCCTATTCCTTCGACGTATTCTTGGTTGACAAGTGGAGGCGTCGTTATAATAAGTCCACCGGACAATTCCGAAGACTGGATGCTGTCATTTACTCTTACTTCTTTAAGTGAAATCCGCGACAATGTGTCAGGACCTACCAAAGATTCTACTTCCATATAAAACAAATTACCCGAAAAATCAGACGAATAATTATTAGTTTCTATTTGTAAATCTACTGAATCCCATGCGTGGACTATAGTTTTAAAAGCAATAATCTCGTCATGTAATCCAGACAAATTGCTGCCGCGTATAGATTTAATATCAAGTGATCGTGCATTGAAATTCAAAATTATAGATAAATTTCCTTGTGGAGCGTTATTGATTTTCCCGTTAACCGGTAAATTGTAAATCTTGCCTGAGGGTATAAGGGTGTCTGGCACCGACAATTCAAACGTTGCGGCTTCTAAGGAAAATGGGAGCAGAAGACATAAAATATATAAAATCTTTATTGTAAGTATTTTCATTTTAATAGTATAAATTAATAATCAACAAAAATAATAAATTATTTTTAAATAGCATTAACAAATATGACGATGGGCTGCAATTATTGTTTGCTAAATTTTCCAAAATATAATTAAAAAAGTAAATGCCAAAAAAATAAATACAGTGGAAAGAGGCGTTTGCTTAAAGCTGTAATTTTCGTCAACACTGTGTGTAATGTTATAAATAACAGAATTCAACTGGCTCGCAGATTCTATATGGAAATGCTTGCCGCCAGTTTTTTGGACAATGCGAGCGGCATAATCTGGATTGGCATGCGATATAATATTTTCCTGCGAAGCATACATTCCTTCCATTGGAACAATTCC
>JBBRJR010000189.1:0-5013 GCA_038218865.1 Kapaibacterium sp. (SeqCode)
ATACGACAGGGAATGTTTATTAAGAGCAAAAACCAAGGAAACCCCGTTCTGCTTTACCTTCACGGAGGTTTACCCGATTACTTCCTTACTCAAAAATACCCTACCGGGCTTGAAGACTATTTCACCGTAGTGTGGTGGGACCAGCGGGGCTCAGGACTATCTTACAGTTCCAGCATACCCGCGAGACCATGAACCTGGATCAAATGATTTCCGACACAAAAGAGGTAACAAATTACCTCCGTACCCGTTTTGGGCAGGAAAAAATTCATCTTGCAATAAATTGACCCTACCCATAACAGCACCTACAAAAAATTGGCGGTTCAGTGGTTCGTATCAAGTTTTGTGGTGACTTATGCTTATTTTTTCGTTTTCTGGCTCTAACATATCTCGTTTCCTTATATTACAGCAATTGTTTAGATTTTTTTTTCAACCAGTCCAGTTCTACTTGCAACTGACCGATTTGCTGATATAATATCGCTTCTTTATCCTCTTTTTCCTGAAAACTTCGACGTCCATCGGCAAATACTCCTGGCATATTCTCTATCAGCTGGGACTTCCACGCCGTTACTTGGTTCGCATGAACCTGATATTCTGACGCTATCTCACTTATTGTCTTGCGCTCTTTTAGTGCCTCTAATGCTACTTTCGTTTTAAATTCCGGACTGTGTGTCCTGCGTTGCTGTTTCATTTTTCTGCTCCTTTTTTTTATTACAAATTTAAGGCTTTTTTCACCTTATTCTATTGTATTTTTATCGGGGAGCATTATAGTTGAAGAGGTTTCTATTCACTGAAAGGGTAATATGTCTATATAGGTGTCTTCTTTAACATTAATTTATAGCCTTCCGAAGGCTTTGCAGCCTTCGGAAGGTTGGATAAAGGAGGAGTTTCCGCTTTCCACTGAAGGGTTTATGAAGAAAGGACACGGCGTGCCGTGTCCCTACATGAATAAAAATCTGTTAAACACCGACCACCGGAAACCGGTTACCGATAACTATTTGCCTTTCACCGATAAATGAAAACAGATAACCAAAAACTTGCTTCCTAAAGCCTAATCTTTAGAAAAATACATAGAAAGCAAGCAAAACTCTTAAATTATTTACTGCTTCAGCATTTTCTACTTTTTTATTGTTTTGTGAAATTATGTCGCCGTAGTAAGCAGATGAGTACTCGACTTCCAGACCTAATTTCGTTTTATTGAAATTATATGCTATGCGTGGATAAACTTTTATGACTTTGTCGATATCTAAACCGCTGCCATAGACTATATTCGTAGTCATGTCATCGCTTGCACCTAAGTTTTGACTTAATCCTGCCACAACGCCATATTCCCATGCGTCTTTATACATTAATTCGAGCCAGCCAGAAACCGAAGTTATAGGCGTATATTCGTAGGTATGTGTAATATCACTCATAGATTTGACGCCAAATCCGCCAATCATCAAAAAGTCGGGGTTGTTTTGTGCGTAATTGCCCATTAATTTAATTTGGAATTTGTCTATCGCGACACGGAAATTACCAGAGACACTTACTGTACGCAATTGGTCATCATTTTTATATGATTTTGCGCCAATTGTATAGGCTGCATTCGGTAAAATTGATGTCGTTGCCGCTGCCAAGCCAAAGGAGACATCGGGAGTATAATAATTAAAACCAGCGGATAATTCTGGTACTCCTGAGTTTCTTAAATACTGAGGAGAAGTGCCTGCTGGTCCTTTACTTGCAAAATCTCTTTGGGAGGAAATCGCGAAAAATGGCTTCATATTACCAAATTTTCCTGTAACTTTGATTTGTGGGGCGCGGTTAAATGGGATAAAGGGAATGCCAGTATTAAAGGAAATTACATTTGGAAAGTTGTCCGTACTAAAAAGCGGATGCCAAAACTGACCTGCTCTAATTTGGATTTTTTCAAAGTCCAAATCAACATAAGCATGACGGAGACGCAATGAATTAATAGTAGCTTCGGTAGAGCCTAAAAATTCTGCTTCGACGTAACCGCTGGTGCGTCCGCCGAATATGCCAGGACCATCGACTTTTGCAGCAGCGCGAGTTTGTATTGACAAAATATGGAAATTCGCTCTGTCATTTAAATCTTCACCATTTAAAAGTCCACCGTTGGCGTCATCTAATTTTTTCGGTGAGGGCCAAAGAGAAATGTGTCCTTCGCGTAAAGCTTCCATTTGCCTTGTGTCGAAAAAAGCATCCGTTTTTACAAAGCCGCTAAATTTAACCGTAAAATCATCTGTTTGAGCTTTCAAGCCCACGGCTAAGCCAAACATGAACAAAGCATATAAAGTGGTAACAATTGATTTTTTCATATCAACTCCTATTCAATTAAAAAATAATACTAACTATCTTATAGAATAATGTTTACAAATATAATAAAAATGTCAAGAAATAAAGAATTTATTTTACAAAAAACCCGCGTTTTTGTCGGCGCGGGTTTTATTTGTTAAGTATTATCAGCTTATTTAATTTTCAATCTGGTGCCAATCTGCAATCTTGTTTCTGAGATATTACGGTTGTTCTTTTTAAGTTCGCTTACCGATACGCCGTGTTTTTGTGCAATAGAGCCAAGCGTATCGCCCGATTTGACTTTGTAAAATACATTTGAAACAGCCTTTTTTGTTTGGACGGAGGCTGAACTCTTGGAAGAATTATTTTGCACCTTCAAACGAGAACCAGCAAGAATGGTAGAGCCGTTAATATCCTTTTTATTCCATGAACGAAGCTGATCTTCGGTTACGCCGTATTGTAGTGCAATAGAGCTAAGAGACTCGCCCCTTTTTACTTTATGTATAGAAAGTTTTTCCTGAGCTGTTTTTTCAATGGATTTAGCTACATTTTCATCGGCAATATTGGTTGCTATTTTAAGAATCTGCCCCTTTTTCACACTATTTTTTCTGAGATTATTTTGTTTTTTAATTTCATCGGCAGAAGTGCCGTATAAGTCAGCAATTTGAGAAAGAGTTTCGCCGCGTGCGACCTTATGCTTTACGATTGTCGGCTTTTCTGCGGCTTCAGCTTTAGCAAAGTCACTTTCAGTAACTTTGTTTTTAGCAATTATGAGCTTTTGTCCAACTTGTATATTATCGTCATCGAACGAAAGATTGTTCAAATTTCGCAAATCAATGGGCCTAATTCCGTAACGGTTGGCAACGCTGTAGATAGATTCGCCGCGTTGAACAGTGTGAGTTACGATTTGCCCGATATTTGTATTATCGGTTTGCAGTATCGCCTGTTGCGTTGGTGCGTCTTTTGCCGGCTCTGAAGTATCAATTTTATCGGCTAACAGTGGTTTCTCATCAGTCCCGATAGGTATCCGCAATTGATCGCCACGTTTAATTTTCGCTTTGTACCCGTTTAAATTATTGACTTCTACTAAATCGGTAGAAGAGACGCCGTATTTTTTAGCAATTTGCTTTAACGACTCATTACGATCAACTGTATGGAAAATAAACGGTGCTTTTTCGTCGGGCGAAAGAGCGGTAAATTTAGAAGTAAACAAGTTAAGTGAGCTATATGGAATTTTCATCTGATACGTTTTTCTGTCTGCCGGTGTAATATTTTGCAAGAGTTCAGGGTTATATTCTTTCAGTTCCTGCAAACTTATACCCGCCGCCTTAGCAATTGCGTTTAGATTTGTTGGCTCTGTGACTTGAAAAAGATCATATTTATACTCGTTTTGGAACGTAATATCATCGATACTGACTCCATATTGCTCCGGATGCATAATAACTTTAGCCGTAGCGATAAAGCCCGGTACGTAATTAGATGTTTCCTTTGGCAGGAACTTCATAATATCCCAATATGTAGGCTTTTCGAGCCCTGAACGGCGGATAGCGCGGCGAATGCAGCCGGTGCCGCAATTATAAGCAGCAAGCGACAAATGCCAATCGCCAAATTCATAATATAAATCTCGCAAATGCCTCATAGCAGCGCGAGTGGCTTTTTCAGGATCGCGACGTTCGTCCACCCAAAAAGATTCTTTGTCGTTAAGCTTGTAGTCTTGCCCAGTTGCCCTCATAAATTGCCAAAGCCCTACGGCATTAGCTTTCGAGACAATGATAGGATCCAGCCCTGACTCGACCAATGATAAATATATCAATTCCTCGGGCATTCCTTCCAATTCAGAAATTCGTTTCATCATCGGAAACCATTTGCCAGTTCTTTCGAGGCATTTCTTTACGAAAAACATGCCTTTTTTGTTTTTTGTAAGGAATGTAATGTTTTTATCGACAAGCTCATGGTCAACAAATGGGACAACCATTTTATCAGGATTAGTCAATTGATATGGATAAGCTGTTTTCGATTGCTTTTGTGAAGCTAAGGCAGAAGGCCTAGATGCAGCAGGCATCTTTTCAATTTCTTGAAATAACTTATCTCGAATAATGAAAAGTGAAGCATTCTCATCAAGTGATTCAATGCTCGTGATATAGCTTTCGTAGTCTTCAACAATAGATTGAGCCAAATCAGTAAAATCTTCATTCTTTTCGATATTAGGATAGCTTACGAGTTTGTTCAATATGTCAATCGCTTGTTGAAAATAGCGAGCTGCACTAAGTGTGTCTCCACGTTTGATGAGTATTAATGCTTGCAAATAAGTCTGGCGGGAAGACTCTAACGTTTGGATGATAATCTCATCGGTCACCGCCTTTGCTGTCTTATTTCCGTCCAATTCAGAGTATTGGTCAGGAAATTTTTGTTTGTTCCTGGATTTTTCTTGTTGTTCAAGATAATCCAAACGCTTTTGCGTCATTTGGCTTATCGCCATGTCCTTTGGATATATAAATAGTGTCATTATTATTATCAGACAACTACTAATTAATCCTTTTTTAAGCTTTCGCGTAAATGTAACCATAAATTACTCCGGTTATTATACAAATTCAACTTCTTTAATCCCCTTCTATGAAGGATTTCACCGGCCAAAAACAAATTTCGCCAAATAATACATGCTTCACACATGATATATTTCAATGATAGAATTTACTAAATTGCAATTCAACGTATTATAAT